>DAOORM010000039.1:0-10603 GCA_035389265.1 Flavobacteriales bacterium
GCTGCGCGTTAGGTTGATGATGGGCTCCGTACCGGTGGCCTTCACCAGACCCACTTGACCGATCCATTGGTTATCGTTCAGGAAGTTGACCACGAACCACTTGCTGTCGGGGCTCCATTGATACCATTGATCCCCATCGCTGTAGCTATAGTTCTTATCGCCCGGCACAACGATGCGCGTCTGCTTGCTCGCGATGTTCAGCACCTTCAACGTGGTACGCTCTTCCAAGTAGGCCACCTCCTTTCCGTCAGGTGAGAAGAAGGGCTGGAACTCTTCGGCCGCTGTGGTGAGCAAGGGTTCCTCCTTCAGCACGGTGGCGTTAAAGAAGTACTTCTCCTCCTTTCGTGTGATGGTGGTCGTGTAGAGATCCCAGCTGCCACCGACATCGCCGTTCATTCGTTCGCTGGCGTAGAGGATGGTGCGGCCATCGGGGCTGAAGCTGACGTTCCGCTCCTGCTCCGGCGTGTTCGTGATGCGCCGCGTTGTACCTTCCGCAATGGACGAAACGAAGACCTCTCCACGCTGTACGAAGACGATCTCCTTTCCATTCGGGCTCACTTCGTATTCGCTCGCATTGTTCACACTGATGATCTTGTCAGGGTTATACCGGCCATCGGTGTTGATGCGAACAGACACCTTCTTCGGTTCGCCACCGTCGATCAGCGTGTAGAGCTCACCTCGGAAACTGAAGCAGAGGACGCCGGTGTTGCTCATACTGAGATAGCGCACCGGATGGTCCGTCATGCGGCTTACTTGCACGCTAGGGCCTCCGCTGGCTGGCATCTTGTGAACGTTGTAGGAACCACTCTCTTCGCTGAGGTAGTAGATCGTGCTTCCATCCTTGCTCCATATCGGATTGCGGTCCTCGCCGGAGAAGCTGGTGAGCTGCCTGTATGTTCTGGAACCGGTATCATAGGTCCAGATGTCACGGGTCACACTGCTGGTGTGATGCTTGCGTAGTGGATCCTCGTACCCCTTCCGATCCTGGTAGGCGATCACCTTGCCCGTCGGGTCATAGCGCGCCGTTTGCATGGCGATGGTGCTCACCTGCACGGGCCTGCCACCTTTCACGGGCACCGAGTATAACTCTCCGAAACCCGCCACGGGGAAGAGTTGATGTCCCGGGTCATCCTGCCGGGTCCCGTAGAACAAGACGTGTTGGTCGTCAGTACTGAAGTCCGAGGGGATTTCACCGTTGCTGTGATAGGTAAGGCGCGTAGGTACACCACCCAAGCTGCCCATCACGAACACGTCGGAACCTCCGTAACGTGCACTGGCGAAGGCGATGGTGCGGCCATCGTGGCTCCACACCGGAGCATAGTCGTAGGCATCGTTGGTGGTGAGCGGTACAGCATCGCCGCCTTCTACGGGTACCCGCCAGATGTCCCCTTGGTAACAGAAGGCGATGGTACGCCCATCGGGGCTAATGGCCGCATTTCGCAGCCAGAGCGGATCCTGTTGCGCAATGGTGCCCAAGGCAAGGATGACGAACAACGGGGATAGCGCGCTTCTTTTCATGGTGGTGGTCATGGTGGTGGCAAAACTATCCGTCCCAGACCGGTTCTCGTCCCGTGATGAACGGTTCAACTACCGAGCGATGATCAACGAAGCGGTCCGCAAGCCTCGTTCATCCCGCAAAATGGCCTGATAAGCGCCGATCGGAAGCACTCCTAGGTCGATCGTGGCAGCAGTGGATGATGGCATCAGGCGCACCTCGTGCACCAGGCGAGCATCAGCGGATATGATGCTCAATAAACCTCCATCGGGTGCTTGGAAGTGCACTTCACCATCGCTCGGTACAGGAAAAACACTTAAGCGGGTCGGAACCGTCCGATCTGCCAGACCGACCACAGAAGAGGGGTCCAAAATGAAACCATTGTGAGCTTGAGTCCCATTCGAGTAGTAAAAGGTGTTGAACTGTAGGAGAGGATAGGGAATACCTGGTGAATACCAAGTGAGTGTTTCGACCAAACTACTGATGGTCGCATCCACCTGATCCGCATTGAACACTTGAGTACGCACTAATCGTGCTTCCGGAAATTCACCGAAATTGAGCTGGAGCTCTCCCACTTTCATGAACGCGATCCGGGTGTTGCCACAGTATGGTGTGAGTTCCGAAGCTGTAACGGATGCATAACAATGGTCCACCTCCACTTCTTCATTGAAGTGGAGTGGGTAAGCCGCATGAAGAGCTTCGGGATCGTAGTTATTGCTGACAAAGGGCATGATGCTAGCCACTTCCAAACACATATCGGATCTTACATCCAGGTATGTGTACACTTCAGGAGCGTCATTGTCGGGAACCTTATGCAACACCCTATCCGTAGTTGGGTAGGCACCCCCATCCGGAGCGTCACTAGGCTGGATCATGGACCAAGTGACTCCGAACAAGTCATTCCCCATGAGTTCGGTGAAGCGCCAGACCAGGGGTAGTTCATCCGCCGGTAGTGGTGGGATCACCTGTAGTGCACGCATGTGCCAAGTGGCCCCCAACGGTGGTAGGATGTCTAGCTGTTCAAGTTGCTGCGCGTGGCTTCGGGTCTGGAATAGCACGATCCCAGTGGTGAAAATGACCAGTTTGATGGATGACGATCGCGTACTCATGGCTGTTGGTGAGCCGGGGTTTCGCATGGCGTTCCGACCTGATGCGAAGTACCGGAGACCATGTGGTGACAAGGCTCTCCGTCCAACATGCGACCAACGCTTCACCAACGCGTGCTCACGTTCCGTCCACCTTGTGCTGGACGAACGGTTGGCAGTATCACCACGAAACCACCACCTTCCCGATCGTATCACCAGCGCCGAGCGCATGCAACGCCTCTGGTAGTTCTGCACTCCCATAGACCTTGTGCACATGTGCGCGGAAGGCTCCTTGAGCACACATATTGGTGATACCCGCAAGGCACTCGGCGATGATCTCCGGTCGATCCTCGGCGATACGAAGCATGTTGATGCCGAGTATGCTACAACTCTTCATCATCAGAAGTATCGGGACCACCAAGCCCATGCTCCAAACGAAGCGAAGCGTGCCGAAGGCGCCAAGCCCTCCACGTTGTGCACCGCCATAACTCACCATACGACCACCACTTCCCAAACGGCGCATATCCTGGGCGAAGGAAGACCCACCCACAGCATTGAACGAGACATCGAGCTTCCTTCCATTCAGAGCTGTGTCCAGCGAGCTGTATGTATCCGAGAACCGGCGATCGATGACGTGGTGCGCACCGAGCTTCGCAAGCAGGTCATACTTCGCGCTGCCGCTGACGACCGCGAAGACCTCGCAGTCCGCTTGTACGGCCAATTGCACCAACCACTGCCCCACACCACCAGCAGCACTATGCACCAACACCCGTTCACCTGCGCGCAAGGGGCACAGGATCTGGGCCGCGTACCATGCCGTGCAGCCTTGCGTGGCCATGGCAGCCGCTTCGCCCAGTGGGAGTTCTTTGTCAATGACCGCCAATGCCCGGTGATCGGTGACCGCATACTCCGCATACCCGCCGAACCGGGTCATGGCCACCACCCGCTGGCCCACCAATGCGGATGGCGCCATCGACCCGACGGCTTCCACCACACCCACCACTTCATACCCCAGTATGCTTGGCACCGGAGGTGCTTCGCGGTACAGCCCTTTCACCGCCATCACATCGGCGTAGTTGAGACCGAAGCCCTCACAGCGGATCAGCACTTCGTTCGCTTGAGGCACCGGACGTGGATGCTCGCGTAGCTCAAGCACTTTCCTCGGATCGCCATGTGCGCTAAGGATCCAGGCTTTCATGCAGGTAACGCGCTCCACTGGGAATGACAGCTGAGCGACAGGTCACAAAGGTGCATCGCTCGTCAGCGGTCGCCGAGGAGGCCGCTCTCGAAATCCACCACGCACTGGCGGATCGGATCCATCTCGGCCTGGTCACCGATGCACCGGTACAGTGGCTCGAGCATGGGGTATTCCGTACGGAAACGAGCGCTCACCGAGCGCAGGTCACCTTCCTGGAAACGGGCCGGGACGATCTGCCCTTTCAGGTCCTTGCTCAAGTAGGCTGCGTTGCCGACCTCGTAAGGAGCGATCTCCAGGTCATCGCGTAGCATCTTCAAATGCGCGAAGCCGTTCTCGTAATAACAGACCGCTCCTTCGGTCATCAAGCGCACAGGGATGGGCCCTTCATCATTGATGCGGAACAGGACGCCTTTGTACAAGAAGCCCCAGATGTCCTTGCACTTCACTTTGCGCTTGACACCATCCTTCTCGAACAGCAAGGTCCATTGACCCATGGTGGGGAAGAGGTCCACATACTCGCCAACGGGCTCTCCGATCGGCTTATTGGGGTCCGCGGTGCGTTCCTTCAGGTAGGTCTCTGCAACAGACAACAGATAAGCCTGAGCATTAGCCATTTGCATGCCAACAAGGCCTACCAGGATCAAGGCTGCGAGTCGCTGACAGATGTAGGTTATCAACAGCATTGTGTTGACAAAGTAAACACTCCAAGTGATCGGTTGTACACCTACGCCGCACCGCCCACCACCAGCACGAACTCGCCGCGCGGTTCGTGGCGTTCGAAATGAGCGACCAATTCCGCCAAGGTCCCACGTACGGTCTCCTCATGCAATTTGCTGATCTCGCGGGAAGCACTGGCCCGCCGATCACCGCCGAAAACTTCGAGAAGGTCACGCAAGGTGCGCGGGATACGATGCGGACTTTCGTACAACACGATGGTCCGGACCTCGCTCCGTAACTCCTCCAAACGCGTGCGCCTGCCCTTCTTCACTGGCAGGAAGCCTTCGAACACGAAGCGATCGCATGGCAAGCCGCTATCGACCAGCGCAGGCACGAAGGCAGTGGCACCCGGAAGGCATTCCACGCTGACACCGGCCGCCAGCGCCGCGCGCACTAGAAGGAACCCCGGATCGCTTATCCCCGGCGTGCCCGCATCGCTCACCAAAGCGAACCGCTCCCCAGCGCCCATGCGGGCCACCAGCTGTTCCACCATGCGGTGTTCATTGTGCGCATGGAAAGGGATCAAGGGTCGCTGGAGGCCCAGATGCTGGAGCAGTCGCCCGGTGACCCGCGTATCCTCGGCCACGACACCGTCCACCTCGGCGAGCACCTTCTGCGCACGTACGGTGATGTCGTCCAGGTTGCCGATCGGGGTGGGCACCAAGGTCAGGGAAGAACGGGTCGCGGACATACTGTTGCGTTGATCCGATGTGATCGTGACACCCGATCACTTCAAGATCGTGATGTATTCCTTGAGCAACGCATACAGATCGGGGAACTCCGTCAGCGGAAGTGTCTCCTCCCTATCCAGCACATCGTGGTATGCGGCAACGCCTCCCATGGTGTAGATGAAAAGCGCCGGCACATTGCGTTTCACGAAGGGGCAGTGGTCGCTGTTGCACGCCGGTCCTCGTGCTTTCACCTGGGGAAGCAACTGCCGCCTACCGTTCAAGGCCACGAGCTGATCGAAAAGCTTGGATTGGGCTGTCGCGTTGACCACGGTGATGCCATCGTCGCCAGTACCGAGGATGTCCAAGTTGAGCATCAGCTTGATCTTGGAGAGATCCAAGGGACGATCCACTGCGAACCATTCGCTTCCGACCAAGCCCGCCTCCTCCCCAGCGAATGCCACGAAGAGCATGTTGTATTTCGGCTTGTTCTTGCTGAACCACTCGGCCAAGGAGAGCATCATCGCTACACCACTGGCGTTGTCGTTCGCGCCGGGAAAAAGCGCTTCGGAGCCCATGCGTCCCAAGTGGTCGTAATGCGCGCCCACCACCACCCACTTACTGCTCTTGCCCTTCACCCAGCCCAGCACGTTGCGTGCCGCATGACGTGGAAGCAGCACATTGCGCACGTTCAGGGTGATCGTCCGCGAACTGTCGGTGAGCGCGGCGCTGGCCACCTCGATCAGCGGATAGGGTTCCGCTTCCTGGGCCACACCCCAGGTGAGCTTTCCCGAGGCGCGCTTCACCACAGGGCAGAAGTGCATGAGCTCTCGCTCGATCTCGCCGAAGATCCGCAGCGAATCAGCACTCTTGGTGGCCGGGAAATGCAAGCAGGCCGCGTTACCACTGAGCACACCCATGGCCATGCCCCGGCGTGCAGGATCGAGCAGGTCATCCGGCGTCAGGTGTACGAGGTTGAAGGTTCCCTGTGCGGAACCGGAGGCCGGATCCACGATGTAGTCCACCCCCGGTGAAAGCATGGCACCATCCACGCTCACGCGCATGCTGTCCGGGAAGCTATTGACGTTGAACTGGAACGGCTGGAAGTAGTCCGTCTTCAACGGCTTCAAGCCCATTCGGGTGAATTGCTGGGCGATCCAATCGGCGGCGAGTCCATCACCGTTCTGCACATACCCGCGGCCATGCAAGGCCGGTGCGGTGAGGTTCTTGACGTACTTGCGCGCATTGCTGCGGACCGCATCGGCGTCCTGAGCCGCGAGGGCCAGGGGCGCCGCTATCGCGAGGGCAAGGAATGAACGTACCATCATACGTAACGGCGTTGCACCAGTTCGTTGAAGGTAGCCAGGGCTTCGGGATCAGCGGGCTTCTTCAGTTTGGAAATGACCTCCTCCTGGATGAAGGTGTTCGCCTCCACAAGGTTCGCGAACCCGTTCAAGTACTCCACACCTTTCTCATAGGCCTGCCGATCACCATTGAAGAGCTCGGCCACGAACCAGAACTTGTGGCTTAATGTGATGGCCTTGTTCAAGTCGCTCACGGCCGCCCTCTCCAGCTTCTCGGCCAAGGAGGGTGGTTGTGGCTTGCCTGCGGCGGGTTCGACCTTCTGTTGCTCGGTATGCTCGATGGCCTCGATCAAGGAAGTCTGGCGGGATGAGACTTCTGGTGCTGGACGGGTATCCAACCGCAACGACGGCTGTTCCGAGGGGACTTCAGTGCTTGGTGGAGCCTCGCGCAACTTGTTGCTCGGGGCAGGTGCGGACTTGCCCGCGCCTGTTGCGGTCTCGCGCGCTTTGTGGCGCAGGACCACCAAGCGCTCGTACAACTCGCGCGCATCGTCACATGCTGTTTCCAACCCTTCCAAATGCAGCGTCCCCGAACCAAGTTCGTTGCTCACCTTGGCAAGGTCTGCTACCAGTTCGTTGATCCTGCGGAATGGCTTCTCGCTCTTCATGGGCATTCGGCCCGGTCGAAGGGGCCTGTGCGAAGATCCCTATTTTCGCAGCACCCTGCAAACACCGGTCCGAAGCGTTGAACACGCCGGACACCCCTGATGTTCCTGGAACACACCGGACCACGCGGTCCACGCAAAGGCTGGATCGAAGTGATCTGCGGAAGTATGTTCTCCGGCAAGACCGAAGAGTTGATCCGCCGTTTGCGGCGGGCGGAGTTCGCCCGGCAGAAGGTGGAGATCTTCAAGCCCGGCGTGGATACCCGCTACGATGCGACCGATGTGGTGAGCCACGAAGGCACAACCATCCGTAGCACACCCGTGCCCGGTAGCAGCAATCTACTCCTGCTCACCAACGAGATCCAAGTGGTGGGCATCGATGAGGCCCAGTTCTTCGATGACGGCTTGCCCGCCGTGTGCGAACAACTCGCCAGCAGCGGAATACGCGTGATCATAGCCGGGTTGGACATGGATTTCCAAGGTCGCCCCTTCGGTCCGATGCCCGCCCTGATGGCCATCGCCGAATACGTCTCCAAAGTGCACGCCATCTGCATGCATTGCGGTGATCTCGCTAACTTCAGCCACCGCACCACGGCCAGCCAGGATCTCGTGCTGCTGGGCGAGACCGACAGCTACGAACCGCTCTGTCGCACCTGTTTCATGGCTGCCCGTGCCAAGCAATTAACACCATGAGCTTCGAACGTCCGACCCTGCAGATGCTCGCCGAGATCACTGACGGCACACTGAGCGGTATAGGCACTCAGCGCATCGAACACCTGCTGATCGATTCGCGCAATGCGGCCATCCACCCGAATGCGCTCTTCATTGCCCTACCCGGACCCCGGCATGATGGGCACCGGTACGTCAAATCCCTCTACGACCGCGGCTTGCGGAACTTCCTCGTGAGCACACCGGTGGACAGGAACGCGATGCCGGAAGCCAACGTGCTGTTGGTACCCGATACCTTGAGCGCGCTGCAATTCATCGCCGCCTGGCATCGTAGCCGATTCTCCATTCCTGTGATCGGAATAACCGGCAGCAATGGCAAGACGATCGTGAAGGAATGGTTATTCCAACTCCTGCGTGGCGAGGAACGCATCGTCCGCAGCCCGGGAAGCTGGAACAGCCAAGTGGGCGTACCGCTCAGCATCTGGCAGATGGGACCCGAACACACCTTGGGCATCTTCGAGGCCGGCGTGAGCCAGCCCAAGGAAATGCCGCAGCTGGAGTTCATCATTCAACCGACCATCGGCGTGCTCACCAACCTCGGTGATGCCCACGACCAAGGCTTCCTGAACGACCGGGGTGCGAAACTGGCGGAGAAGGTCACGTTGTTCCATCGGACCACTGGCATCATCGCTCCCAGTTTGGATGGCCTCCTCGGCCAGGTGAGCGCCGGTTCGGGGCTCAAGGCCAGCTGGACATTGATCGGGCACAATGAACCAGCCACGGCGATCAATATCACCGGCACTTCGGTGAGCGGCGACTCCTGCCTGGTGGACCTCCGGTATCACGGTGAACCCTTGCAGTTCCTCGTGCCCTTCTCTGATCAGGCTAGCATCAGCAATGCCGTCACGTGCATCGCTGTGCTGCTGCACCTGGGCCGGGATGCCGCCTGGATCAAAGAACGCATCGCTTTGCTTGAACCGGTGGACATGCGCCTGCGCACCATGCAGGGCCGCCACGGCACCACCTTGATCGACGACAGCTACAGCAATGACCAGAGCTCCTTGGCCGTGGCCTTGGAACACCAGGAGCGCATCGCCCATGGCCGCCCCCGCGCCATCGTGCTGAGCGACCTGACGGAGAGCGGCGTGCCCGATGAGCACCTGTACAGAGAGGTGGCCTCCCAGCTGGCCCGTGTGGGTGTGCAACAGGTGATCGGCGTGGGCCCTGCGATCGGTGCACACCGTGGCGCCTTCCCAGCTTCCGCGCGTTTCTATGCGGATAGTGACGCACTCCTCATGCACGAGGACCTCGGCGCCCTTGCGGGTGCGGTGGTTCTCATCAAAGGCGCACGCCGTTTTGCGCTAGAGCTCGCCGTACAGCGTTGGCAACAACATGTGCATGGCACTGAACTGCAGGTTGACCTGGAGGCCGTTCGCCACAACCTGAACCATTTCCGGGCCTTGCTCACATCCGGCGCGCGGCTGATGGCAATGGTGAAAGCCTTCGGCTACGGGAGTGGCGCTGTGGAATTGGCCCGTCTGTTGCAGCACGAGCAAGTGCATTACCTGGGCGTTGCCTATGCGGACGAGGGCGTAGAACTGCGCCAGCATGGCATCACTACTCCCATCCTAGTGATGAACCCTGAACCGGTGGCGATGGAGACCTTGCACCGTTTCGATCTGGAGCCCGAGGTATATGATTTGCGTTCGTTGCAGGCCTCCATCGATCTTGCCCGTGTGGCTGGATCCGGTCCCGCCATCCACATCAAATTGGACACCGGCATGCACCGACTCGGGTTCCAACCCGATGAACTACCCGCCTTGCTGCAAGCCTTGAAGGGTGCCCCTCTCCGGGTAGCCTCGATCCTCTCGCACCTCGCGGCGAGCGAAGACCAACAACACGACGCCTTTACACACGCGCAGATCGAACTCTTCCGCACCCTGGCCGAGCGCATCATCGCCGTGCTCGGCTATCGACCGCTGCTCCACATCGCCAACAGCGGTGCGATAACCCGCTTTGCTGAAGCGCACTTAGACATGGTGCGGCTCGGCATCGGCCTCCACGGCGTGGGTGCCACAGCGGAAGAGATGGCCTTGTTGCGGCCCGTCGCCACCTTGCGCACGGTGGTAGCCCAGGTGAAGGAGGTCCCCGCTGGCGATAGCATCGGTTACGGCCGCGGCGCCCGCGAGGAAAGCTCGCGCCGTATCGCAACACTGCCCATCGGGTATGCCGATGGCTTCCTCCGCCGCCTCGGCAACGGCCAGGGCCGCGTCGCCATCAACGGCCATACCGCCTACACCACGGGCAACATCTGCATGGACATGTGCATGGTGGACGTGACCGACATACCCTGCCAGACCAACGACGAAGTGATCGTATTCGGCGCCGAGCCCACCCTCGCCCAATACGCGAGTGACCTTGGCTCCATCCCGTACGAGGCGCTCACGAGCATCGCGCAGCGGGTGAAGCGGGTGTATGTGCGGGGGTGATCATCGACCCCACAGCCTTCCAAGCCTTGCCACCTTGGATGCCGCGAGGATCAATGCGTGCCTTTGGCGCCTCCCCTACCTTTGGGACGAAGACCCTCACCGATGCGCGTATTCCTGTCCGTTGCCCTTTCCCTCTTTCTGCTCCGTCCCGCTGCTCAGGCCCAAGCCGTGGCCATTCCCGGAGACTTGCTGATCATGCTCGCGCCCGGCGCTGAGGCCGAAAAGGTGGCCGACGACCTCGCCACCGTCAACGGGCAGCCTACCGGCATGCAGGTGGTGCGCTTGGTAAGCCGACCGATGCGCACCTGGCTCT
>DAOORM010000040.1:0-10489 GCA_035389265.1 Flavobacteriales bacterium
TGCGTGTTCGTATGGCGTGGTTGAGCGAGCATCCCACATCGGTGCTGCTCGGCGGCCTTCTCGGAGTGGCCCTATGGCTTCCCCAGTTCATGTATTGGAAGGCCCAGACGGGATCATGGGTCGTTTTCACATACGGTAGAAAAGATGAGAGCTTCGACTTCGCAGACCCCCATCTCATCGAGACCTTGCTAAGCTTCCAAAATGGATGGTTCATTTACACCCCACTGATGCTTGTGGTGTTTGGAATGCTCCTTTGGCAGGCTTGGAACGGCACGAAGGATTCCCGGGTGATCCTAACGATATGGGTCGTGGTATGGTATGTCTACTCAAGTTGGTGGTGTTGGTGGTTGGGGAGCGCATTCGGCTACCGTGGATTCTTGGAACTATACGCTCTCTTGGCATTCCCTTTCGCAGCTCTGCTCGATCGTGTCCTCAAGAACCGGATCCACGGGTCCGTTGCCCTGGTCTTCCTTCTCCTTCTGGTTTGGCTGAATGTCCGTCTCGGGCACATCTATCAGCACCCTTGGGAGGCCCCGGAATGGAACTGGTCTAGGTTAGGCGAGGCCTACCTTAAAGCACTCACATTCTGATCAACAGGGCGGGGGTGCTCAGAGGGGCCACCCATCCGCTACGACATCAAAGACCACCTCTGGACCAATCCTCTCTCCCTCGAACATCAATCGGGCGTGGACAGTGTACCTGCCGTTCACCACAGGCCGCTCGATCACAAGGCCCTGGTCGTAGAAGCTGCCGGGGATCAGATCGGTCTCCATGGAGCTTCGTATACCACTCTCCTGGTATACCGTACCATCCTGGCGCATGAGCTCATAGGTGAATTGTAAGGGTTTGCCATTCTGCCCACAAGACGCGAACCTTTGCGAACCCGAGTTGTAAAGGGTTATCGGCACCACGGTAAAGCGGTCTGGGACCATGCGATACGGCTTCTCGGGGCCCTTGATACGCAAGAATTCCAATTGAGGATCCGGGTCATTCGTATTGGCCCAGGTATATCCGATATCTGTTGGCAGGTCGAAATAGCGCTTCTCCAAATTCGGTATGCCGAACCATAATGGTTCCCAGTCAGGACCGAGGAACTGCTGCTTGTCCGAAACTATTGTATCCAAAAGGGCGACCTTGTCAGAAACGAAGATCGTAGCCGCCTTGCGCGGACCCTCCACGGCAGAGCATAGCACACTCTCGAACCCCACCGCCCAATGCACCAATGCATAGGTCCAAGGGTAGTTGTCGAACCGCACCAAAGACTTGCGAGCACCATGTTGCGCTTGGTAGGCGGTGATGCGCTGAGCGTATTCCACGCGGTCGCTAAGGCGGTAATGGCCCCGATGTATCTGCAGCAGTCCCAAAGCTGATGCGAGCGCTGCGGTTCCGATAATGAACCTCGTCCAGCGACCCGCCATTGCCACTGCTTCGGTTGCGAAGAAGATGCACCAGACCAAGCCGACCACAGGATAGTAGTTCTCGTAGATCACCGGAGCCATGCCATCACGGTCGACGATGAGAATGAGCACAATGAAGCCGATGGAGAAAGCAACTGCCCAGATCAATCGCGCCCATGACCTGTTCATGACCGCCATACCTGCACCTGCCGCCATGATCAGCAAGAGCGCTTTGAATTTGGTCCAGACCATGAGGAAGTAGACCGTACTGTTCAGTTCCTTCAACCGGAAGGCATAGGTCATCAGGTCAGCCATCTTAGGCATTCGGGCCTCCTCGTAACTCGACTTGGTCATCAACGCGATGCGCAGTACATACCAAAGCACCAATGCGCCGCTCAGCACCCACACCTTCCTGTCGCGCCAGCGTCTGCCCTCCAACGCCGCGTACCCGAGAAGAAAGACCAGCGGTAAAACCAGCAGTTGGTGATAGAACGAGATGATAACATTCAGCAAGAACACACCCACGGTCCACCACATGGATGAGCCGACCGTCAAGGCGCGGCGGATAAGCACCCAGAGGAGCACCGTAAGCGATAGGCCCTGATAGAGCTCGCTGATGCCGTAGTAGAACATATAGTGAAAAGCGGCCGTGAGCGTCAGTGGCAGTGCAAGGGTCGCCGGACCATCTTTGAGCCGGAAGGCCACCAAGTAGAACACCAACCCATGGAACAAGATGAACGAGATCGAGTAGCTCCGCAGCACGAACTCCAAAGGCTGACCGAACTCGATGAGCACTACGGGTAGTAGTTGCGGGAGCCATGAACCATAACGGCCCAAGACGCTGACCGGCTCACCGGCATCTATCATCAGCCAGGAGAAGAATGCACTATCGAAACAGGCAGTACGCTCCAGGTAGTAATGCCAAGCAAAAACGCCCAAAACGACTAGAACCACACCACCCAACACCAACACAGGAAGGTCGACCTGGCGACCCCCACTTTCAGGCCTTTGGGAATGCATATCAGAGGCCATACTTCACGATGCACCAAATGGCACGGAAACCATCCTTCCATCCGATCTTCTTCCCTTCGGCATAGGTGCGCCCGTAGTAGCTGATACCCACTTCGTAAATACGAACGTCCTTCACACGCGCCAACTTGGCGGTCACCTCGGGCTCGAATCCGAACCGGCGCTCCCTCAGGTCCAACGCCTTGGCGATGTCGCTTCGCATCAACTTGTAGCAGGTCTCCATATCGGTCAGGTTCAAGTTATTGAACGCGTTGGAGAGCTGCGTGAGGAACTTATTCCCGATGCTGTGCCAGAAGAAGAGGATGCGGTGCGGATGATGGCCCATGAAACGTGAGCCGAATACAACGTCGGCGAATCCCTCGCAGATGGGTCGGAGCAGGTCGTTGTATTCGCGCGGATCGTATTCCAAGTCGGCGTCCTGAACGATCAGATATTCTCCGGAAGCTTCCTTGATGCCACGATGAATAGCCGCTCCCTTACCCATATTCTTGGGCTGTTCATAGAATTTGATACCCATGGTCGGGTTGTTCACCATGTAGCTTTCCACCGCCTCGACAGTACCATCCTTAGAGCCATCGTTGACGATGATGACCTCCTTCTGGATACCGTCGCGCAGGGTGACATCGCGCACCTTGTCCAGAATGAGGTGGATCGTGCGTTCCTCGTTGTACGCTGGAATGATGATGGACAGGGTGCGGATGGAATCCATGAAAGATGCGCGAATATCGTGATCAAAGACTAACGCAACACCTGAAGGGTAGCCTTTCCGATCTTCAAGGTGGGATAAGGAAAACAAGGCCATGCCGTGAACCTGACCGTGTCTCCGGGCAACAGGCCATCCAGAACAGGTGTGATCACGTGGGTCGTGGTGGGCTGCCCGAAGGTACCGATCTGCTCGTGGGTGGGTCGGTCAATGGAGACCACGCTTGCTCCCCCACGGCGTACATCCAAGTATAAACCAGCCCAATTATTCGCGTCCTCCTGCTGAATGTCGAGCGAACCAATGATGAGGACAGGACCGGTTGAATGTGAATGCGGAACCACCCATTCCAAGCAGGCAATACGACCAGCGGCGTGGTCCGCACCGTAGAAGTTGGAGCGGTGTAAGACCGCTCCAAAAGACCGTTTCAACCGTTCATCGCGATACAAGGCCAGCCCGGTCACCTCCGAGCGGAACAGCCGGGTCCAGTTTATGGTATCCACCAGATGTTGCGCATCATATTCGACCAGGTAGTAATCCGCGGGAAAGAAGACCGAGCCCTCGCGAGGGCTATGCGCCATCCAGAAGCGCTCCTTGGAGCGCATGTGGTAGCGCATACCACCCTCAGTCTCGAACCCGGTTCGGATCAATATGGCGGGCCGGGTTGCGCTCAACGGAACATGATCGGCAGTGATTATGTCGAGCGCGCTGTTCAATTCACTTGCAGCCTTCCATTCCACCACATGGTCGAAGTTGAAGGAATCCTTGAAAAGAACGACCAAGGGGGCACACCCGATCAGGATAACAGCGTTCGCGATCGAACTCCATCGCAGCCAAGCAAAAAGTGCCGTTACGATCGAGAATGATGCTATCGGTAACAAGTAGAGAGCTGTACGCGTCGCCGGTAATGGAACGCTCCACAAAAAATGCTGTATAACGCTGGAAAGCAAGCAAAGCATCAAGGTCAAAAGACCTAAGACTGACGGACCTGCCGCATCGCGCTCAACGAGTCGCGAAAATTGCACTCCCGAAACCAACCAGATGGCCATACCGATAATGAGCACGGTCCGCAGAACGGATAACGGCGCGTATGGATAAGGCAAATGATAGAGCAGCTTCTCAGCAAGACTTCTCAAGGTGCATTGCCACAGCTCATCACAACCGAAATTCAGGGATCCACCCTGAACTAGTCCAATGATGTTGGGCAACAAGATCAATATGCTCAAAAGGCTTATCGATCCCGAAAAGATCAACTTTCTCCACTTGGGTGGAACATCCCTCCATGGCCCTCTGAGCATCATGAGGCCGAATGCGCAAGTAAAGGCGATCAGGTAATTGAGCAGCACGATGTGCGATAATGCAGCGGCTCCGGCGAACATCACGGCAAGATGAAGGGCACGAGCTCGCCGACCATCCTGGTAATAACGCATACCCTGCCAAAGGCTGAGCAAGATGAACGCATTACCCAACGCGTACCCACGCGCTAAGGAAAAGAAGTCGATCAGGTACGGATGGAGAACTAGCCATAAGAAACCTCCGACCGCTAAATATGGATCCGATACCCGCCGACAAATACGTATAGCCGCGTAAAGATAAAGCATGAAAGCAACCAGGCTCGGTAAGCGTAACACAAATGCGTCGTTCCCGAAAAATTGGTACGTGATCCACATCAGCCATACGTTGAGCAAATGGTGGTTCCCTCCCATTTGATCGAACTGAGCCTGATAGAACACATTCTTGCTGACATGCTCCAGAAAGGTGAAGCACTCATCATACGTGAAGGAAACCGTATGGGCCCGGATAGCCGCATAGGTCCACAACGCAGCAGCAAGCAAGAACAACAGGAGATCGCGTAACGCCGCACCCCTACCAAGGCCACCTGTAGCGGCAATCACCCTTGGGTACATGTGCGATCTTTTCAATAGTTCAGTGTTTCGCTGTCCTCGAACAAGCCAGCCGTTCATGCCAATGAACGCCAAACTCCAGCGTTCAACCCGCTCATCGCCACAAGTACAACGCCGTGAACCTCCGGCAACGGTGAGAATCGCCTTTGTGCACTTGGATTACGAAGCGCTCATAACTCCATTTCGCTCACCTCCTCGTTCACCACAAGCCTACCGGCTGTTTTTGCAATGATCTCTTCAATCGATACACCGGGCGCACGTTCAAGCAGATGGAACCCCGCTGGTGTGATGTCGAACACCCCGAGGTCGGTCACCACCTTCTTCACGCAGTTCACACCCGTTAGGGGCAGAGTACATTGCTTCAACAACTTGCTTTCGCCAGCCTTGTTCGCATGCATCATGCAAACGATGATATTCTCGGCACTGGCCACCAGATCCATGGCACCGCCCATGCCCTTCACCATCTTCCCGGGTATCTTCCAGTTGGCGATATCGCCGGTATCGGTCACCTCCATGGCACCGAGGACAGTGAGCTGTACGTGCTGGCCGCGTATCATGGCGAAGCTGGTGCTGCTATCGAAGATGCTGCTCCCTGGTAGCAACGTCACGGTCTGCTTGCCAGCGTTGATCAGGTCCGCATCCTCCTCTCCTTCGTACGGGAATGGCCCCATGCCAAGGATGCCGTTCTCGCTCTGGAACACCACGTTCATGTCCTTCGGCACATAGTTCGCCACCAAGGTGGGAATGCCGATGCCGAGGTTCACGTAGTAGCCATCCTTCAACTCGCGCGCGATGCGCTGTGCCATCTGTTCTTTCGTCAGCGCCATTTCAGTTGCGTTTGCGGGTGGTGCGTTGCTCGATACGCTTCTCGTAACCTTCGCCTTTGAAGATCCGGTTCACGAAGATGCCGGGCGTGTGGATCTCGTCCGGGTCCAGTTCACCAGGCTCCACCAGCTCTTCCACCTCGGCCACGGTGATCTTGCCCGCCATGGCCATCATGGGGTTGAAGTTGCGCGCGGTGCGCTTGTAGACCAAGTTGCCGAACCGATCACCCTTCCAGGCTTTAACAAGCGCGAAATCAGCACGTAGCCAGTTCTCCAGCACGTACATCTTCCCGTTGAACTCGCGGGCCTCCTTGCCTTCAGCCACCTCGGTCCCGTAACCCGCCGGTGTGAAGAAGGCCGGGATCCCTGCACCACCGGCTCGGCACCGTTCAGCGAGCGTGCCTTGTGGTATCAGGTCCACCTCCAGCTCGCCGCTCAACATCTGGCGCTCGAACTCTGCGTTCTCTCCCACATAGCTGCTGATCATTTTGCGGATCTGACGCGTCTGCAAAAGCAACCCCAACCCGAAGTCATCCACTCCGGCATTGTTGCTGATGCACGTGAGTCCCTTCACCCCTCGATTCACCAGCGCAGCGATGCTCTTTTCAGGAATGCCGCAAAGGCCGAACCCACCGACCATGAGGGTCATGTTGTCCTGGATGCCTTCGAGGGCCGCATCCGCGTTGGCCACGATCTTGTTCATGCTGAAATGGAAGAGCGACGAAGATAGCGGGCCCTCACCATCCAGAACTCATGAAAGGGTTGTCGCAAGAACGCGAATAACAACGCACTGGCCTGCTTTGCTGACCAACTTCCCTAGTCCCAGTTAGGCCTGTTGGTTCCGTTCGGCACGCCACCTTTCTTGCGGCAGTCGGTCTCCACGCCTAAGTCTCCTTCCGGGCGCTCGAAATCGCCGGTGCTGATCTCGATATGCGGGTTCGCGTACACCTTGTTCATGTAGTACCCATAAACAGGCAGCGCCATGTTCGCACCCTGACCCTTATCGGTGCTTGCGAAACGCACGCTGCGGTCATCGGCGCCGGTCCACACGCCTGTGACCAAGTCGGGTGTGATGCCGATGAACCAGCCATCGCTGTTGTTCTGGGTGGTACCGGTTTTGCCCGCCGTGGGGAATTTGATGTTGGCGTACTTCTGGCGGTTGCCCCAGCTCGTGCGCAACCTTAGCCCAGTGCCCACCACCTTGCCCGTGCTCGGGTTGTAGGCCCCATCGGTCACCCCCTTCAACATGTCCAGCATGATGTAGGCCGTCCGTTCATCCAAAGCTTCGAAAGTGTTCGGGGTCACGTCATATACGGTGTTGCCGTTCTTGTCCTCGATGCGGGTGAAGGTGATGGGTTCGATGTAGACGCCTTGGTTGGCGAAGCTGCTGAAGGCCCCCGTGATCTCCATCAACGTAAGGTCCGCCACGCCCAGGCAGAGCGACGGCACCGGCTCCAGCGGGCTCTTCACCCCCATGTGGCGCGCCAATACGGTCACGGCCTGCGGCCCGTACTGCTTCATCAACCAAGCCGTCACGGTGTTCATGGAGTTGGCCAGCGCGTATTCCACGGTCACCATGCCACCGTAGACCGCATCGCTGTTCTCGGGACACCAGTCGGGTTGGCCGGGAGGCATATCGAAGCAGACCTTCTGGTTGGGAACCTCTCGGCAGGGTTCCATGCCCTCGCGGATGGCCGTCGCATAAACGAACGGCTTAAAGGTGGAGCCCACTTGGCGGCGGGCCTGTTCCACGTGATCGTATTGGAAGTTCTTGAAGTCGATACCGCCCACCCAAGCCTTCACGAAGCCGGTATGCGGGTCCATGCTCAACAGGCCGCTTTGCAGGAAGCTCTTGTAATACCGGATCGAATCCATCGGGCTCATCACCGTATCGATCTCGCCTTTCCAGCTGAAGACACGCATGGCCACGGGGGTCTCGAACACCTTCGGCACATCATCCTCCTTCACCACTTTCCAATAGGTGTCACATCCACCAAGGTCCGGTCTACAATGCCAGTGATCCACACCTTCGTGCTTTACCTTTTCGATGTAGCGCGCCGGGCGCTCGCAGCTGCCGCATTGTTTCCCGGTCACCACCTTGTACCGCACGCTGCGTTTCATGGCTGTGTTCAGGATGCCATCGATCTCTTCCTGGCTTACGCGAAAATCGAATGGTCGGTTCTTCTTCTTCGCAAGGTCCTTGAAGAAGTCGGCTTGCAGCTCGGTGCCCAGGTGCTCACGCACCGCGTATTCCCCATATTGCTGCATGTCCCTGTCCAGCGTGGTGTAGATCTTCAGGCCATCGGTATAGATGTCGTACGGTGAGCCATCCGCCTTGGCGTACTTGTAGGTGCCGTCATCATTCTTCGTTTCAAGCAGCACCTGCAGTTTGCTGCGCAGCACCTCGCGGAAATAGGGCGCGGGACCTTCGGCGTGGTCCACCCGTTGGAATTTCAGGCCCAGTGGCAGCGCCTTCAACGAATCGTACTGTGCGGTGGTGAGGAAACCGTTCTTCTGCATCTGGTCCAACACCACCATGCGCCGCTGCATCACCGTATCCAACCGGCTGGCCCGGTTCGGGTTGAAGAGAGCCGGGTTCTTCAACATACCCACGAGCATGGCCGCTTCTTCGACCTTCAAGGAATCCGGTGTGCTACTGAAGTAGACACGCGCAGCACTGTTGATCCCCACCGCCTGATTGATCCAATCGAAGCGGTTCAAGTACATGGCGATGATCTCGTCCTTGGTGTACTGGCGTTCCAGCTTGGCGCTGATGATCCACTCCTGGAACTTCTGGAACGTCCGCTTGAAGAAGTTGTCCGCCCGTTCCGTGAAGAGCATCTTGGCCAACTGCTGCGTGATGGTGCTTGCACCGCCCTTCTTCCCCAGGTAAACGGCTGCACGGATGGTTCCGCGCACATCCACGCCGCTATGCTCACGGAACCGCTCGTCTTCCGTGGCGATCAGCGCGTTCACCACGTTCGGGCTGATCCGTGCATAATCCACCGGAATGCGGTTCTCCTTGTAATACTGGCCCATCTGCGTGCCGTCGCTGAATAGGATGGCCGTAGCCAGGTCGCTGCGGGGATCCTCCAGATCCTCCGTGCTGGGCAGGTCACTGTTCGCTGCGAGGAACAACATGAAGAGCAGGCCGAGCACCGGCGAGAACACCAGCGTCCACCAGAGGAGCTTGCGTTTGCGATCGGAACGGTGTGCTTTGTCGCTCATCCGAAGGATAACGGCGCCACTGGCGCCCATGTTGAGTGGCCGAATTTATCGTTCGTCAATACTGGAGCGCGCTGGCACATCACCGAGTTATCCCGCGCCGATCGGGGAAAGCGCCATCAGGGCTGTTGGGAGCGCACCACACTGATGCCCACGTCCAGCACCCCGTTAAGCTTCTCGGTGCGCATGGCCTGCTCCAAGGTGATGGTGTATTCGCCCGCTGCAGGGAAACGATCGCCCAACTTGTAGAGCACATGGGCTTGGTAGCGGTCGGCGAAAATGAAACCCAAGCCTTTCCCGTACCATTTGCCCGTGGGATCGGCCAGCAGGCACTCGACCGTGTCGCGCACCGCCCGTCCACCCGGTCCTTTCAGGTCCACGAACAAGAACAGGTCACTGTAGGGATAATCGCCGCTATGGCGTACGTCGATGAAGACATCGTGCTTGTTCACCGAGTCGCTCACATTGAAAGTGAAACTGGGTTTGTACGAACGGTCCCAGAGCTCTTCCGCAATGGGCACATCCGCTTGGAACACGGGGCTGTCGGTGCATCCCGCGCACAAAACCAGCAGCAATGCCAGGAAAGCTGGTCTGGCCATTACGCAGCCGGAGTGTTCGGAGGAGGAGCCTGACCTCCGTTCGGACGATCACCTCCCCGGCCACGCCCTCGGCCACGGCTGCGCCGACCGCCGCTATCACCTTCGGGGCGCGGACCGCGGCCCGGACCTTCCGGACGTGGACCACGATCGGGGCGCGGGCCTCGATCCGGTCGCGGACCTTGCTGGCCTTCGGGCCTGGGACCCCGGTTAGGACGAGGGCCGGGCTGACCTTCCGGTCGTGGACCACGCTCGGGGCGAGGCCCACGTTCACCCTCAGGACGTGGACCCTTGGCTTGTGCGCCTTCAGGAGATGCGGCCTGTGACGAACCGCCATTCGGCCGGTCGCGTCGATCGCGATCGCGGCCACCGCGGCCCCGCTTCTTTCCACCCTTGTTCTTGCTATCGAAACGGGTCAGTTCATCCTGGCCCACGACGTTCTCGTAATCAGGGGTCTTCACCTTCTCCACGACCTCATCAGCCATGTTGAGGTCAACCTGGGGCTCGATACCCTGTTTGTTCTGGGCAAGGATATCGCGTACCACTTCAACCGGAAAACCGGCCATGATGAAGGGCTCTCCCGGCTTCTTGAAACCATACCACATCTTCCCGGAGAAGATGTCCGTCTTCATGTGAGCGCCCGTGCCTTGTTGGGTCTTCAGCTTGGCGTTCTGCGAGGGATAACTCTTGATCGCCTCGATGTACATGTCCAGCTCGTAGTTGAGGCAGCACTTCAACTTGCCGCATTGCCCGGCCAACTTCTGGGGGTTGAGGGCCAGTTGCTGGTAACGCGCCGCGCTGGTGGTGACACTGC
>DAOORM010000041.1:0-10423 GCA_035389265.1 Flavobacteriales bacterium
AGAAGAAGGGCTCGGCGCCCATGCGGAAAGCTTGGATGAAGAGCGTGATGAGCACTGCGAGCTTGTAGCACGCACCGTAGATCCCGATCTCGGCATCGGCCACATCCGCAGGCAGCAGGTATTTGAGGATCACGCGGTCGGCGGTCTCGTTCACCATGCCGGCGAGACCTGCGATCATCAGCGGCGCACCGAAGGCGGCCATCGCACGCAGCAGATCCTTGTCCAGGGCTTTGAGCGATGGCCATGAGGGAAGCAATACGAGCAGCTTCACAGCCGTGCTGACGAGGTTGATGGCGAACACATAGCCTACGCCGAGCGCGGGGTCGTAGACCGCCTCGATGAGCGCATTGCTCTCGCCCATGTTGTAGCGCTTCATGCAGTAGAGCAGGAAGAACAAGCTGAGCCCGATGTTCACACCCACGCTGAGCAGGTTGATGAAGGCGTACTTCCACGGCCGGCCTTGTTGACGCAACCGCGCCATGGGGATGGCGGTGATGGCATCGATGCCGATGATCATCACGAGCATCAGCACGGAACTGGCGTAAGCGCCGAATTGAAGACCATCCGCAAGCTGCGTGGAGAACAGTCCGCCGAGCAGCATGAAGACGAGCGCCGGGAAGATGAGGCCCCAAGTGGCGGTGGAATATAACCTCACCCCCAACCCCTCTCCAGAGGAGAGGGGAGCCTGAGCCTCATCCCCCAGCCCCTTCTCCGAGGGAGAAGGGGTGCGGGAGGCGAAGCGGAAGAAGGTGGTCTCGAAGCCGAAGGTGAGCACCACGTTGAGCAGGGCCGTCCACGAGTAGAGCGCGGTGACTACCCCATACTCGGCAGGCTCGAAGACGAATTGGCTGGTGTACAGCGGCACCAACAGGAAGTTAAGGAAACGCGCAACGATGCTGCTGAGCCCGTAGATGGCTGTTTGGCCGGCGAGTTTGCGGAGGGCGCTCAAGTGAAGAACTTCAATCGCCGTGATGCAAAGGGATAGTAGGACGAGTCCTCTTCCCCTAGATGTTGAATATCTAGTCCAGCGAGAGTGGAAGCAAGGTCGTTAATCTTCCGGATCGTAAAACCACTGATCTCAACAGTGCTACCATCCCGGAAATAAAATAGAAAGTGAGGTCTCTGATCCGATCGAATGGAAGATGAAGAGGAACTGTATCCCTTGATATCGGAGATGGTCGCTTTAGTTGTTTTCACTAAAGTCCTGAATTCAATCACCTGAGTCCGGAGGTCGATCCGGACCCGTGAAGGGTAGTGGAATAAAATCCTATAAGCCGCGATCATTGCGAAGAATCCGAAGATCACCAAGAACAGGAATGGCCAAGGGAACTTCCGATATTCTCCGATGATCACAACAGCAAGGATTCCGGGTACGGCTACGGTGGATAGCAGGAGGATGATCAACTGGGAAATCCGAGTGACCCAGTTCGGCGGGAAGGAAACAACCGAGGAGTTCACGGTGCTGGTCCTAGTTCTCTCCCGTGAAGTTCGCCTTCCTTTTCTCCACGAACGCACTCGTGCCCTCCTTGAAGTCTGCGGTGCCGAAGCATTTGCCGAACTCCTCGATCTCGCGTTGCAGGCCGTTGGCGCCGGGTTCGTAGCCGGCGTTCACCGCGCGGATGGCGGCGGCGAGGGCGGTGGGGCTGTTCTTCATGATGCGCACGGCTAGCTCGTGGGCTGTGCTGAGCAATTGGTCCTGTGGCACCACGCGGTTCACGAGGCCCCATTGCAGCGCATCGTTCGCGTCGACCATCTGCGCGCTCAGGATCATCTCCATCGCTTTGCCTTTGCCCACAAGGCGCGGTAGGCGTTGGGTGCCGCCATAGCCGGGGATCACACCGAGGCTCACTTCGGGCAGGCCCATCTTGGCGTTGTCGCTGGCGATGCGCACGTGGCAGCTCATGGCCAATTCTAGACCACCACCGAGCGCGAACCCATTCACCGCAGCGATCACCGGTTTGCTCATGTACTCCACATGGTCAAAGAGTTTCTTCTGCCCATCGGCGGCGAGTGACTTGCCTTCAGCCACGCTGAAGTGCGCGAACTCCTTGATATCGGCACCGGCCACGAAGGCCTTCGCACCACTGCCGGTGATCAGCACCACGCGAATGCCCCTGTCCGCCTCCACTTCGGTCAGCGCCTGGTCCAACTCGGCGATGGTGGCGCGGTTGAGCGCGTTGAGCTGGTCGGGGCGGTTGATGGTGATGGTGCGGACGCTATCGGCGTCGGTGATGAGGAGGTTCTGGTAGCTCATGGATCAGAAGGTCGGAGGATCAGCGAATGCGTTGACCGACCGGGAAGCAAATGTATCGGCTATCCGCGCAGGGGAAGCGCGATGAAGAAGCTCGTGCCCTTGCCTTCTTCCGTGGTGAACCACACCCTTCCACCGGCATTCTCGACCATGCGTTTCACCATAGGCAGGCCCAGGCCCATGCCGCTGCTCTTGGTGGTGAAGCGAGGCACGAAGACATGATCGATGGCATCGGCGGTGATGCCGGAACCATTGTCGCGGACCTCCGCGATGGCCTCCTTTCCGTTGCTGTGCACATGCACCTCCACCTTGCCTTCGCGGTCTTCTGGAATGGCCTGCTGCGCGTTCTTGATCAGGTTGTTGAAGGTGCGCAACAGGTGTTCGCGATCGGCGTTCACTGGAAGAGGGCCACTTGCGCGCAAGTTGACCGGGCAGCCGGGCGTGTTGGCGAAGAGCTGTACGGCGGCATCGGCTACTTCGGCCAGGTCCAGGTCAGTTGGATGCGCTGGGGGCATCTGGGCGAAGTGGCTGAATTCATTCGCGATGCGGCTGAGCACATCGATCTGCTCCACCAGGTTGTTGCTGAAGCGGTCCAACCTTTCCCGAGCGTTGGGTGCGTTCGGGTCCCAGGTGTGCTGGAAGTGCTGGATGTTCAGCTTCATCGGCGTGAGCGGGTTCTTGATCTCGTGGGCCACCTGCCGCGCCATTTCCTTCCACGCACTTTCGCGTTCGCTGCGGGCCAGTCGCTCAGCGCTCAATCGAAGTTCTTCCACCTTGCGGTTGTACACTTCCACCAGCTGGCCCAGCTCATCCTTCCCGCGGTAGGGGAGCGGGGTGTTCTGTCCTTGGAGGTCAACAGCGGAAAGGGATCGCTTCAAGAGGTCGAGCGGGCGTGTCGTCCAATTGCTGATGAACAGGGCGACGAGCACGCTGAGGGCGAAGAGCAGTACGAAGAGATTCACCACGGCCACGAGCACGCCGGAGCGCTCTTGCTCTTGTTGCCGCTGATCGGCGAATGAAGGGAGGGCGAGATAGCCGAGCACGGTTCCTCGTCGATCTCGCAAGGGCATGTAGGCGCTCTGGTATTGTGCTGTGCCGATGGATTCCTGGTGAACGAATTCGCTAACCCCATCGTTCACCAAGCGGGTGTAAGCCACCGGATCCATGCGCGGGCCGAGAAGTCCGCTGGAGAAGACTTGCGGTCGGGAAGAGGCCAGCAAGGATCCGTGGCGATCATACACGGTGATGTCGGAGAAGAGCACGTTGCTCAGGTCGGCGAGGAGGTGTTCGAGGTAGCGGGCGTCGTTGGAAGAAAGCGCTGGGTGTCCGTCAAAGCGCTGCTGTAGTTCGGCATGGGCCGAACGCGTTTTCTCGAGGATGGAAGCTTCGCTTCGCTCCACATATTGCCGGTTCAAGAGCGTATTGGCCCCGGCACCGAAGAAGATCAAACCTATCACAGCGAAGGATAGCAATGCGGCACGCACCTTCGCGCCGATGCCCATTGGAGGAACACCACCGGATCTGATGATGCTCCGAACGAGCAGGGCAAGAGCCAGCAGCGCGGAGAAGAGCGCGAAAAGGTAGCTGAAGGTGGTGGCCTTATCCAGCAGGGATGGAACGGGAAGGCCGAGAGTGATCAAGGTGCCATTCCTTGAACCACGAGCGAGGTACTCGGTGCCATTCTCTGTGTACCATAATGTGCCATCTTGACCAAGCTCACGGGTCCATTGGAGGGGTACACCGCGCGTACGCGATCGATCCACGAGCATGCCCCGCTCGTAACGCGCCAAGGCATAGCGTTCGGTGCGGCGTGTCAGCGGCTCATCGCCGGAGAGCAGCAGATCGGGGAAACCCATGGCCTGCGTGGCAGATCGGGGTAGTAGTTCGATGACCAGTTGGCCGGGCTGGGCCGACTCGGAGGGCATCACCACCAGGCGCGCGTGGTAGTAGGGGCCATCGGGTCCACCTTGCTCGAAGAACAGATCGGGCATGTCGGCCAGTGCGGTGTGGTCGGTGAAGGCGGAAGCGGGTCGCTCCAGACTGCGCGGCGAGGTGCCATCCGTGGAGCAGCGCACCACTCCATTCACATCGAACGCGAATACCCGTACATCATAACGTTCCCAAAAACCGCCGAAGAAGATCCTGCGGACGGCGGCATCCAACGCCCCAGCAGCACAGGGCTTTCCGGAGGTGATGATCCGGTGGAGTGCGGTGTCGGACCGAAGGGAAGGAGCCACATCGCGGAACAGCACTTCAACCACCGGATCCTCCTTCACGCTGATACGCTCGGCCAGCACGAGCCGTTCACGCTGTTCGCGATCGCGGGTGTATTTGGTGAGGACATGTGCCGTTAGCGCGGCCAGCACACCCAAGCCGAAGATGGCGTGGATGAATCTGAAACGGTCGCGTTCAATGTGGAGCAGGAGTGCGATGATGGGGACCGGCCAGAGGAAGAGCACGGTATCACGCACGCCGAAATGATGGTGTGCGAGCACGGAGACCACCACGGCGAACGCGCCGATCGCCCACGGAAGCCATGTTGGTCTACACTTGGCTAGGGCCTTCACGCAAGTGTCAGCCAGCAAGGCCCAAGCGATGAATAGGAGTGCGATGCCGGAAACGGCCGCCGCGCTGGAGCCATTGAGGCTTTGCACGTGATAGAGGTCAAGGTCCACGCTACTGTCGTTGACCAAGCCGATGATGGTGTCGGTGACCCAAGCTGCGCTGGCCAAGAGTCCGGTCCACAGCAAGGGTATCCAACTGATGCTAGGCGCTATGGGGGCGTGGCGGCCTAGCGCTCGTCGGATGTACAAAACGGCCAAAGCGATAAGCGCGGCATTGATCACGAGGTCGCCCAGCGAAGGGAAAGCGAAAGATGCCGCGTAAGTGGCCGGGTCGAAGAGGGGAAGCCGGTCGAACGGAGCCGAGGGGATGAAGGAGAGCACGGACCAACGAAGAGCGAGCAGGAAAGTGAGGAACAGGGTGATGCTGAGCCAAGGAGAACGGTCGGCGACAAGGGTTGGAATGAACAGCCAGCAAGCGGCGATGAGCGCACCCGCACTCAGGAGCAGCAGTACCAAGCGGAGGATGATCCAGGGTCCGGCATCGAGTGCATCGCCACGCCACGCCAACCGCAGTAGTGGGGCGCCTACTGCATCCGTGATCAATGGACCGGTCGCTTGCACGGGTTGTGCAGAAAGCTCGGCTGGTGTGTCAAGAGCTCGGTGGAACGAGCGCTGTAGGTAGCGGTTCTCGATAGCGGGGGTGAGCCACACAGGCGTTAGCGCATGCAGGCGGAACGATCCCTTGTTCGCGTGGACGTACTGGTATATCCCATCAGGAAGTGTGCGTTGTGCAGCCGCCGTATCGTCCAGGATGGCGGTCATCGAGGCCGGCGGGTGCCCCGTCCAGCAGACCAAGCTGTCATTGAGAAAGCCTAGGAATAGCGTTCCCGAGCGTTCGCGTTCAAGCTCAAGCGTTGCGGCGTACCGCTGCATCCATTTCGTTGGGCCGAGGTCGGCTAGCTCTTGAGCGAGGGTTTGAGTTTGCTGCTCCGTGCGGACGGCTCGCTGGTCCAATGCCTCCTGCAGGCGGAGTGCCTCACGCTCCGATCGCGCATCCGCATCGGGTTCGCGTACGCTCCAGGTCATCAGCGCCAGCAGGCCGGAGAGGACCAAAAGGAGAAGGGGGCGAGACATGGTGGGGCGGTCGGCAACAGCCGGGCCAAAGTACATGAAGGCGTGTCAGCTGAGTGAAAACGCCCTGCCAGGATGCCGGGTTCATCGACCAACGAACCCTTTTCGTCGAGCCCCTCGTAGAACGGCCTCGGTCCACCACTCATGGACCGGGACCTTATCGAATGAAAAAGGCACTGCTCTTGGTGCTTGGGCTGCTACTGGGCGTAGCACTCCATGCGCAAACCGGCACCGAATTCTGGCTTGCTCCGCCGGAGGTCACCTCCTCGCACGGCGATCAGCCCATCTACATCAACGTGACCACGCTGGACCAACCGGCGGTGGTGACCATTTCGCAGCCGGCGAACGCGGCCTTCAACGGAGGCACACCGATCGTGCTGAACATGGCCGCCAACACGGCCCAGCGCTACGATCTGACCTCGCTGAAGGCACAGCTGGAGACACGGCCCACGGACGCGGTCTTGAACACTGGTCTGCTCATCTCCGCCACGGCGAACATCACCTGTTACTACGAGCCCAGCTTCACCAACAACCCGGATATCGCCGCTTTGAAAGGGGCCAACAGCTTGGGCACGGAGTTCTATATCCCTCTGCACAAGCACGCACCGTTCTTCAACCACGGGTACACCGCGCCGAACTTGGCGTATGCCTCTTTCGATATCGTAGCCACCGAGAACGGCACCTTGGTCATGATCTACTCCCCGGTGCCGGTGGATGGTCATCCCGCGCTTACGCCTTTCACGGTCACGCTCAACCGAGGCCAGACCTACTCCTGTGCATGGACCGGAGCCAACCAGACGGATCCATTGACGCACCCCTCGGGTGCTGTCGTGCTTTCCAACAAGCCGGTCGCCATTTCCATCAAGGATGATAGCAACCACAACCCTTCAGGCGGGTGCTACGACCTCATGCTCGATCAGATCGTGCCGGTGAACATCCTGGGCACGGACTACATCGCCGTGAAAGGTGCGTTGAACGCCACGGGCGATGAATCGTTGTTCCTGATGGCCGTGGAGAACAACACGCAGATCTTCATGGATGGCAGCGCTACGCCTGCGGCTACGCTCTTCGCAGGGCAGTACTACCGGCACGACATGGACTACATCACCACGGCCGGCGGTGCGGCATTCGCCAGCGCCAGCAAGCCCGTGTATGCCATTCACGTTACGGGTTTCGGTTGCGAACAGGGCATGGCCATCCTGCCGCCTTTGAATTGTGCGGGTAGTACATCGGTAAGCTTCACACGCTCCACTAGCGAAGCTTTCTTCCTGAACCTGCTTGTGCGCAACGGATCGCAGGACGACTTCGTGGTGGCCCCGGCCACTGCGACCATTCCGGCTTCGGCCTTTCAAGCAGTGCCCGGCACTGGAGGAGAATGGATGGCGGCCCGGATCCAGTACAACACCACTCAGATCCCGGTGAACCAAGCCTTCCGGGTGACCAATACCACGGATGTCTTCTCATTGGCGCTCATCAACGGTGGTGGTAGCAGCGGTTGCCGCTACGGCTTTTTCTCCGAGTTCAGTGGCAAGATCGACATCAGCGCCGGTGTGGATCAGAACATCTGCGCCAACGAGACAGTGGCCTTGAGCGGCACTGTTTCCGGTGGAAGCACCACGGGCATCTGGACATCCAATGGCAGTGGAGTGTTCAACCCGAGTGCAACGGTGCTCAATGCGACCTATGAGCCGAGTATCGGTGACATTGCCTTGGGAACCGTGACGCTCACGCTTACCTCCACCGGTAATTGTACCCCCGTGGAAGACGAAATGGTGGTGACCATATCGCCACGTCCGCAGCCGGATGCCGGACCGGCCCAACAGGTTTGCCGCAACAACAATGTGGTCCAATTGGCGGGCAGCGTGCTGAACGCTGTCGGCGGCGTATGGACCGGCGGAGCGGGCACCTTCCTGCCTTCCAACTCCAATCTGAACGCCACCTACACGCCTACCGCAGCCGAGGTGGCAGCGGGTTCGATGTACATCCGCTTGACCACCACGGGCAACGGTGTTTGCGATGCGGTGCAGGACAGTGTCCTCATCACGTTCACCCCATCGCCCACAGTGAATGCCGGAGCCGACCAGTCGTTGTGTACCAACAACGCCGCAGCGACATTGACCGGTTCCTTCACGGTCGCCACAGGTGTCATCTGGAGCGGCGGTGCTGGCAGTTACGACCCGAGCACCACCAACCAGAACATCACCTACACACCCACAGCGGCCGAGATCGCCAGCGGTAGTGTCACGCTCACCCTGACCACCACCGGCAATGGCAACTGTCTTGCGGTGAACGATCAGGTCACGCTCACCTTCACGCCAGGCCCTACGGCGAACGCCGGAGCGAACTCATCGGCGTGTGCGAACAATGCGACCATCGGTCTGAATGGAATTGTCACGGTGGCAACGGGGGGTGTTTGGAGCGGAGGAACCGGATCGTTCACACCGAACAACACCACGCTGAATGCTAGTTACACACCCACGGCAGCGGAGATCGCAGCGGGTTCGTTGACGCTCACGTTGACCACCACGGGCAATGGGACCTGTCTGCCGGCTACGAGCAGCCGGACCATCACCTTCACGCCAGCCCCTACGGTGAACGCCGGGGCCAATGGAACGGTGTGTGCCAACAACAGCGCCATCGCCTTGAACGGAACTGTGATCGGTGCGACCGGCGCGACATGGAGCGGTGGAACAGGGACCTATTCCCCCAACGCGAATACGCTGAACGCTGTCTACACACCAAGCGCTGCTGAACGCACCGCCGGTACGGTCACGTTGACCTTGACCACCGTGGGCAATGGCACCTGCAACCCCGAGAGCGCACAGGTCACCTACACCATTACGCCAGCGCCCACTGCGAATGCGGGTAGCGATCGTGTGGTATGCGCGAACAATGCGGCGGTCACCTTGAACGGATCCTTCACGGTCGCCACCGGTGGTGTCTGGAGCGGCGGTGCGGGCACCTTCGATCCGAGCACCACCAACATGAACGCGATCTACACGCCAACGACGGCGGAGATCGCCAACGGCAACGTGACACTGACGCTGACCACCACGGGGAATGGAGGCTGTGTGGCTGTGACGGATCAGATGGTCATCAGCTTCACACCGGCCGCGGTGGTGAATGCTGGAGCGCCTGTTTCCGTCTGCGCGAACAACGCAGCAGTTGCCCTGAGCGGAAGCGTGACCGGTGCGACCGGTGGTGCATGGAGCGGTGGAGCTGGCACGTATGCGCCGAACAACACGACGCTGAACGCGACCTACACCCCCACGGCCGGTGAGATCGCTGCGGGCACGTTGACACTGACATTGACGAGCACCGGCAACGGTACATGCTTGCCAGTGACCAGCAGCCGTATGATCACCTTCACGCCAGCCCCTGTGGTGAACGCCGGTGCGAATGCATCGGTCTGCGCGAACAATAGCGCGATCAGCTTGAACGGCTCTGTGACCGGAGCTACCGGAGGAACGTGGACGGGCGGTGCAGGAACGTACACGCCGAACAACACCACGCTGAACGCGACCTACACACCAAGCGCTGCTGAACGCGCCGCTGGAACGGTGACGCTGACCTTGACCAGCACGGGCAATGGGAATTGCAATGCCGTGGTTGATCAAGTGACCTTCACGATCACGCCTGCTCCAACGGCGAACGCCGGTGCGGACCAGACGCTGTGCAGCAACAATGCAGTGGCAAGCTTGGCTGGATCCTTCACCATCACTACCGGCGGTGTATGGAGTGGTGGCAACGGCACTTTCGACCCGAGCACCACCAACATGAACGCGACCTACACGCCCACAGCGGCGGAGATCGCGACAGGCAACGTAACGCTCACGCTCACAACGACCGGCAACGGCTCTTGCAACCAGGTATCGGACAACATCACCTTGAACTTCACGCCTTCGCCGGTGGTGAACGCAGGTGCTGTTGTTTCGCTTTGCGCCAACAATGCTGTGGTTTCCTTGAACGGAAGTGTGAGCGGTGCAACTGGCGGAGTATGGTCCGGCGGTGCGGGATCCTTCACGCCGAACAACACCACGCTGAACGCGACCTACACACCAACCGCTGGTGAGATCGCTGCTGGCACGCTCACATTGACCTTGACGAGCACGGGCAACGGGAATTGCAACGCCGTTTCCGCAAGTCGTGTGATCACCTTCACGCCAGCTCCTGTGGTGAACGCTGGTGCGAACGCTTCGGTCTGCGCGAACAACAGCGCGATCAGCTTGAATGGATCGGTGACCGGAGCTACTGGCGGAACGTGGACGGGCGGTGCAGGAACGTACACGCCGAACAACACCACGCTGAACGCGACCTACACCCCAACGGCTGCCGAGCGCAGCGCTGGAACAGTTACGCTGACGTTGACCAGCACCGGCAATGGCAATTGCAATGCGGTCACCGATCAAGTGACCTTCACGATCACGCCTGCTCCGACCGCGAATGCCGGTGCGGACCAGACGCTGTGCAGCAACAA
>DAOORM010000042.1:0-10342 GCA_035389265.1 Flavobacteriales bacterium
ACCGCTACCAGCGAGCGACCGAACGAAAACCCGACAACGATATCCGTGAAGCGCGAGATGGATACGATGCGCGTATCCCAGAAGGCGATCTGCGCCAAGGTCGGTGCGGATTGGCGGAGCAATAGCGTGTTGCCCAAGGATAGAGCGAGACCTGTGCTATCGAGGTAGCGGATGCGTTCCTCTTGTAGGGTTGCCGGGATCTGATCCCGCAGCATGCGCTTCGTGTATCGGCGGTAGTGCCCGATCGCCTTGTCGAACGGGCTGTAGAGGAACGGAAAAGCTGGTGCCACGATGATGAGGTGGCCACCAGTGTCTAACAGGTCGCTGGCGCGTAGTAGTTCCTCAGCCGCATGCTCGATATGCTCAAGCACGTCGATGTACAGCAGCGTATCGAAGTGCTCGCCTTTGAACTGTTCCGTGGTGCCCTGGATCCTACGATGTGTGATGGTCGCCGGCAACTGAACGTGTTCGCCCACCTGTTGCGAGAGCGAACCATCCGGCTCAAGGAAGGTGTATCCCGTTACCCTGTCATTGACCACGTACGCCGCATTGACACCCAGCCCACAGCCCACATCGAGCACCTTGCCCTGCACATATGGTGCTACCTGCGCCGACCAATAGCGTTTCCAGTTCACCGCGTGTTGGAAAAGCTCCAGTTCGGTGCCCACGTAGTTCATGGGGTGCGTTCGAGGCGCTTGTACAGGTGCTGGCCGGCGCGTGTGCGTTGGTGGGTGTTCCGGGAGAGCATCAGGCCGATGACGAAGAAGCCGAGGCACAGCAATAAGCTGTTGAACATGGTGGCCGAGAGGTTGCTGGCCCAGCCAGGGATCGCAAGTGGCGTGAAGAGCTTGATGCCTATGATCGTGAGCACCGAAAGCAAGAAGAGCACGCTGAGGTAGAGGAAGGCCTTGAGGAATAGCGCCAGCATGCGATCACTGTATTCGATGAGCGAGCGGAAGGCGTGTAGACCGAGGTCGTCGAAGCCCATCTTCGATGAACCGCCTAAACGCGCGCGCCGATCGCTGATGATGGTGGTACTCGGCACCCGTTGTTTGGAGAGGAAGGCGGCGAAATGCACGAATGCGTTGTCCAGCACAGCGCCCAGAACCCGACGATCGATGAGGGCATAGTTGCCGAAGTTGATGCCGCGGCCGGAGACGAGCCGGAAAAGGACCCGGTAGAGCGCGTAGCCTAATTTGAAACCGGTCGATTCCGATCGTGCGCCTCGACCCACGAAAACGATGCTGGCTTCCCGGTCCGCAAGCATCGCAGGAAGGGCCATCGGGTCGTCCTGGCCGTCGCCATCCATCACCACGAAGCGTTCGGCGGCGGTGGTGGATGCGAAGAGCAGACCTTGGTAAATGGCCTCTTGATGGCCCATGGTATAGGGCAGGGTCAGCACTTCCAGGGAGAACCGATCAGTGCGCGACCGATAGGCCAACGCGCGCTGTGGCGTGCCATCGGTGGAGCCATCGTCGACCACCACCACCAAGCAGTCCTCGGGGACCGAGCCCAGTGCAGCTTCCAGCTCATTGAGCAGGAGCGGAAGAGCGCTTTCCTCGTTGAGGCAGGGGATGATGATGGCCAGGGCGGGTCGCATGCGCGATGGCGAAGTAACGGCGTTGCGAGCAAGACGCGGGTTCCGGGCCTGGGATGGGTGCTGCGTGACGGAGAGGAGTGGAAAGCCCGCAGCCGGGTGAGGCACGAGACCGGTGAGGACTTGCAGCGGACTTGCCTGCCGGACGGCAGGTAGCCGGACCCTGAGGCTTTGGGAAGGGGCACGCCCAACTCGAGAGCTCGAGCCGCTGTTGTCTAGGTCCATCGGCCACTGTGGGCCCCGCGGATCGCCCCCCAAACAGATCGTGGATCCCGGTTGACCGCTTCCAACAACCTGCCCCTGACAACTTGCCCGCACCAGCAAGGTCGCCCCAATACCTTTGCGCTCCCGCACGACCAGGGGACCTGAACCATGTCCGTACTCACCACCGAAGACCGCCAGCTGCACTACGAGCGCGGCACCCACAGTGACGCCTTCCTCATCAGTACCTACGAGAAGCTGGTGTACCCACGGATCATCGAGGAAAAGATGCTGAGTCTGCTGCGGCAGGGCAAGATCAGCAAGTGGTTCAGCGGTATCGGCCAAGAGGCGATCAGCGTTGGTGCTGCCATGGTGTTGCAGAACGATGAGTACATCCTGCCCATGCACCGGAACTTGGGCGTGTTCACCACGCGGGGCATGCCATTCCAAAAGCTCTTTGCGCAATGGCAGGGTAAGGCGACCGGCTACAGCAAGGGTCGTGAGCGCAGCTTCCACTTCGGCAGCCAGGAGCACAAGGTGGTGGGCATGATCAGCCACCTCGGGCCGCAGATGGGCATCGCGGATGGTATCGCGCTGGCACATAAACTGAAGAAGGAGAACCGCTGCACGATCGTCTTTACGGGCGATGGTGCAACCAGCGAAGGCGACTTCCACGAGAGCGTGAACGTGGCCGCCGTGTGGGACCTGCCCGTCCTCTTCATCATCGAGAACAACGGCTACGGCCTCAGCACGCCCAGCAGCGAGCAGTTCCGCATGAAGAGCTTCACCGACAAAGCCATCGGCTACGGCATTGAAGCGGTGCAGATCGCAGGCAATAACATCCTGGAGGTGTACAACAACCTGGCGAAACTGGCCGATAGCGTGCGCGAGAACCCGCGTCCGATCCTGGTGGAATGCATGACCTTCCGCATGCGGGGCCACGAGGAGGCCAGCGGAACGAAGTATGTGCCGAAAGAACTGTTCGAGACCTGGGGCAAGAAGGACCCCGTGATGAACTACGAGACCTGGTTGATCAGCCAGGGTATCCTGAGCGTGGCCAAGCGGGACGAGATCCGGGCGCGGTTGAAGGACGGTATCGAGGAGGATCTGAAGCACGCGTTCGAGGAGCCGGAACCGGTGCCGGTGATGGAGGTGGAACTCGGGGACGTGTATGCTCCGAACCAGTTGGCAGTTGGCAGTTCGCAGTTGGCAGTTGACCCCGGTTCCATAGGAGCTCCTGAGAAACGCATGATCGATGCTATTCAGGAGGGCCTACGCCAGAGCATGGAGCGCCACCCGGAATTGGTGTTGATGGGACAGGACATCGCGGAATACGGCGGTGCCTTCAAGATCACCGATGGCTTCGTGGAGCAGTTCGGCAAAGGCCGCGTGCGCAATACGCCGCTTTGCGAGAGCGCGATCCTCGGTGCATCGCTGGGCCTGAGCATCAAAGGCATGAAGGCCATGATGGAGATGCAGTTCGCCGACTTCGTGAGCGAAGGCATCACCCAGATCTGCAACAACTTCGCGAAGATGCACTATCGTTGGGGGCAGAACGCCGACGTGGTGGTGCGCATGCCCACGGGCGCCGGCGTGGGAGCGGGGCCCTTCCACAGCCAGAGCAACGAGATGTGGTTCGTGAAGACGCCCGGCCTGAAGGTGGTGTACCCCAGCAACCCGTACGACGCGAAGGGCCTGCTGATGACCGCTTTTGACGACCCCAACCCGGTGATGTTCTTCGAGCATAAGGCCATGTACCGCAGCGTGAGCGGCCCCGTGCCCGAGCAGCCGTACAGCATTCCGTTCGGCAAAGCCAATGCGGTGCGTGAAGGATCAGCCATGAGCATCATCACCTACGGCATGGGCGTGCATTGGGCCGTGGATGTGCAGAAGGAGACCGGTAGAGACATCGAGATCATCGACCTGCGCACCCTTGTGCCGCTGGATGTGGATGCCATCCTCGCCAGTGTCAAGAAGACCGGCCGCGTACTGCTGCTGCATGAGGACACGTTGATGGCCGGTTTCGGTGGCGAGTTGGCCGCGATCATCGCCGAGCATGCGTTCGAATATTTGGATGCACCGATCGTGCGGGTGGCGAGTTGGGATACGCCAGTGCCGTTCGCCATTCCGTTGGAGAATGGATTCCTGCCGAAGGGACGGTTGAAAGCAGCGGTGGAGCGGCTTTTGGACTATTGATAAGGGAACATGGTCCAAGTAGATCGATCCTGGCTTTTCTTGCCTACTTAGTCCATGTGCAGGATCTGCCAAGCTCATCATGGACAAGGATCAGCCCTGCACAACTCAGAAGAGCATGCGTCCCCGCCTGCGTAGGTAGGGCTGATGACCGTATTTGTCCGTGGATCACGCGGGCTGCGGGGTATACCGCAGATACGGTTTCACCCGACGAATGGCGCCGTTGAACCTCACTTCAGCCTCTGCATCGCTCACGGCGGGGGTGATGACCACATCTTCCCCAGCCTTCCAATCCGCGGGTGTGGCGACACTGTGTTCCGCCGTGAGCTGCAGGCTGTCGATCACGCGGAGGATCTCCTGGAAGTTCCGCCCGGTGCTGGCCGGATAGGTGATGATCAGCTTGATCTTCTTGTCCGGACCGATCACGAACAAGGAGCGCACTGTGGCTTTCTCACTGGCGTTCGGATGGATCATGTCGTACGCTTGTGCGATGGAACGATCCGCGTCGGCGATGATCGGGAAGTCCACCTTCACGTTCTGCGTCTCTTCGATATCCTTCACCCAGTCGTGGTGGGAGGGCAGCGGGTCCACGCTCAAGGCGGCCACTTTCACACCCCGCTTGGCGAACTCGGGTAGAAGGCGGGCAGTAGCGCCTAGCTCGGTGGTGCATACGGGGGTGAAATCAGCGGGATGGGAGAATAGGACCACCCAGCCCTTGTCCAACCACTGGTGGAAGTTGATGCGGCCTTGGGTGGTTTCTGCATTGAAGTCGGGCGCGATGTCGCCCAGTCGGAGGGTTGCCATGGTTCGTGTATCGGGCTGCGAAGTAAATAAATCCTATCGATATGATAGGATTATATCTTCGTCACCTTACGCGCCTTCCTACGCAGCATGTCATGCAGTGTGGCTTTTTCAAGCATCCGCACCGTAGCGATCCGTACTTCGAGGAAAATGTCATGGACCGCACAAGTGGCCTCATCCGGGCATTCGGCGCACGGTTCGTAGAAATTCAACGAAACACAGGGCACCAGTGCGATGGCCCCGTTGAAAAGCCGGATCACCTCGGTCATTCGGATGTCCTTCGGCTTCCGCGCCAATCGGTGGCCGCCACCACGCCCTTTGCGCGAGTCGATGATGCCCGCTTTGGTCAGATCGGTCAGGATCGCTTCGAGGAATTTCCGAGGTATACCAGCAGCGGTCGCGATCCGTTCCGTCGACATCGGACTTTCTTGCGCTTCGGCCAGAGCCATCAAGGCGTGTAGCGCATACTTCGTCCGCTTGTTCAGCATGCCACGAATGTAGATGGCCTTTTATAACGAACGAAGCCCCCTTTCGGAGGCCACGTTCACTATCGCAACCGATCACTGCTGCACGATCGGATCCCGCAAGGTCTCCACCAACGCACCGATGTCCGTGACGATCGCCGTGGGCACATCGTTCTGGGCCGCACCTTCCACCAGGTCTACGATGAAACGGTCGAAGGCGGCATCGTCCACCAAGCCGGTCATGCGCGGGTTGGCGCTGTTGTGCGCATCCACCATGTTCAACCCATCGTAGGTGAAGTTCTGTGCACCTGTCGCTACAGCGAAGAACTCCGTGAGGCTCTCGCTGAGCGCTGCGAAACCCGTAAGGTCTCCACTACCAACTTCCGCCAGCAGTACGGCGAAATAGGGCTGCAGTTGGGCGTCGCCGGCAATGACGAAGATGGTGCTGTCCACCACCGAACGTAGTCCCAGGTAACCCTGCTCGATCATCTGGCCAGGGTTGGCCGGATCGTTCACCATCGTGGTGCCACCGAGGCGTTGATACAGGGTAGGTGTCGGCGTAGGAGCTGGCGGCGTGGGTGCGGGATCTTCATCGTCCTTCTTGCAACCGGCAAGCGTCGCGGCCAGGAGAAGTGATGCGAGGGTGAGTGTGCTGAATTTGTTCATGGTCATGGCGTTCGGGTTGTTGTTTTCAGTTGAAGAGTTGTGCGATCCATTTCCCCACACCATCGTGTAGTTCACCCTTGACCATGGCTGGGCAGCCGTTGGCAACGGCTTCTGCGGTCACTACCAACCGTTGGCAGGGTAGCTCGGTGAGCGCGTCGACCTGCGCGAAGACAGCCCGCTGGTCTTGCTTGGTGCGATCGTAGGCAAACACGATGTTGCGGTCGTTCAAATTCGCCTGTGCGCGTTGTACACCTGGCATCGCCGTTATGACCGCTTGGAGGCGTTGCGCCTCGTCTTCCGGAAGGGCTTCCGGGAAATCGATCCGGGCCAGCTGCACGTTGGCGAGGTGGGTGGGCGAGCCTTTATCCTTGGAGACCAGGGCGATATGGATCACCAGCGTGCCACAAAGGGCCACTATGGTGGCACCGGAGATGAGGAGGATCCGTTGCAGCTTGGCCATGGGTTCAAGGGCTATTTGTGGCATGTACGAGACAGGTGACCCCATCGGATCATTGAACCGTGGATCTTTTTCGATCTCGTACTTTTCCCAGGCTAAATCACTCCGATGCGCTCCACGCTACCCTTCGCCCTCCTGCTCGCTCCGCTCACGTCCGGTGCCCAAGTCGTGATCAACGAGGTGGATTATGACCAGATCGGCACCGATAATGCCGAGTACATCGAGATCAAGAACGTCGGTGAGAGCGCCTTTCCGCTTCAATACCTCAGTGTAGTCTTCATCAATGGCAACAACGGTGGCGCCGTTGAGTACCGCACTATCCAGAGTGCGTCATGGCCTGCGCTGGACCCCGGGGACTACTTCGTGATCTGCGGCAACCAAGGCCTGACCATCAACTGCGACCACGCAGCCACACCCGCCACGAACCTGATCCAGAACGGCTCCCCCGATGCCATCGTGTTGATGTCCTCCTTGGACTCGACCGTTTACGATGTGCTCAGCTACGGTGGGGATGTGCCCGGCTACACGGAAGGCACAGGCACCTCTGCCGAGGACACCAATTTGCAGGATGGGCTGAGCTTGAGCCGCTGGCCCGATGGCTCAGACACGGATGACAACGATGCCGATTTCGTGATCGGATGCCCCACGCCCGGTGAAGCCAATGAGCTTGATCCTGTGGATTGTGCCCTGTCGACCGGGGTTAGTGCCATTACGCTGGAGGATGTGCTCGCCGTGGTGGCCGACCCCGATGGCCGCTGGATCGATCTTTACTTCCAACAAGCGAGCGCGGTGCCGCTTTCGGTTTCCCTCGTTGCAGCGAATGGGGCCCTGCTCGCACATCAGGACTTGGGTACCACCGCCATGGCAAGGCAGCGTTTCGCCATGCCCGATCGCAGCCAACTGGTGCTGGTGCGTGTGCAGGCTGGGGAGCAGTGGATCACCCGCCGTGTGGTGATGCCCTGAACCGTTATCCGGAACGGATCCCACAAGGGACCTGTTGATAGTTTCCACCGGTCGCTCTGAGGAAGGCGTTCCGCCGTCGATCCCTTGTCCATCAAGGGTTTCCGGCCTTTTTTCACACCTCGGAACATGGCCTTGTTCGTAACCCCGGAAGAGCTTCGATAGCGCCGCTTCCTTCTCGCCGGACCTTGGCACCATGTCCGCATTGGTGTTCGAAGCCCGTTGGCACCGCATACAGCGGTCGCGGGAACAGGGGTACGAGGAGTTGTCCGATTTTCTGGGCCGATACGCCTCACTGGGACCATTGGTCCGGTGTGGCTTGGTGCGGAAACGGGAAGAGTGGAGCGAGTTCCAACGCTATTATGGGTATGTCCCTACCGAGAAGGGCGAGAGCTACCTTCTCTACATCCCGGACAAGGAACTGGTGCTCGTACGCCCGGGAAAGAGCGCGCCGCTCTTCCTAGCTCTGAAGAACGATCCCGCTCCGAACGCACCCTTCAAGGAGACCTACGCCGAACCCACTAAAGCCCAATTCGCTGCGGTGGAAGAAATGCGCATGAACGCAGGCCGCGACAGCTGGCGAACCAAACGCGCCGACGTGCTCCGCCAGCATTTGATGCTCGGCTACATGGATATCCGGTCCTTCACCAAGCGCACTGGTGCTGGCGAAGGGGGGCTGCTCCGCGAAGGGCTTGTGAAGCCGCGCCTCGAAAGGGCTTCCGATCAACACCTGAACATCGAGGTCACCAAAGAAGGCGAGGAATTCCTCACACCGCTGGATAACTTCGACCTGCTGCTGGTGAATCCCGGTATGGAGCTGCCTTTGTTCAACCGGTTGGATCCGGACAAGGCATCCTACTGGTGCGGTCTGCCTTGATCACTTCTTCCGATCGGTGCGCCGGGAATTGGAAGGTCGCCTGAACTCGCCGTTCTCGAGCCGTTTGAGCAGCTCCGCCACCCGCTTGGCCTGAGTCGGTGCCGTCTTCGCGCTGCCGATCCAGTAGCACATGCTGCGCTGCATGCCGGGTGTGATCGTGTCCCAAGCGGCTTTCATTTCGGGCAGGAACTCCAATGTCTCCGCCAGCGCTTCGGGCAGGTCGAGTTTGTCGGGGTCCGGGTGTTTCCAGAATTCAACCTGCACCAGGTCGCCCACCTTCTTCAGTTTGGCTGCCTTTCGGATCTCACCGCCCAGGATGATGATGTGCATCCCGCTTTTCTGCGGCATCAGGGCCCGATCCACCGCTATGCCGTTCACCGTTCCTTGGACACGCACGCGCCCCCGGGTGCCGAATTCCTTTTCCACATCCAAGGGAACCTCCACATAGGTGAACGCCATCTGCGCGTTCATCTTCTCCAAAGGAGCGGTGAAACGGTAGGTCTTGGTGGGCTTTTTGGCCATGGCTCAGGAAGAAGAACGCCTGAGCGCTCCGATCGGTTCCAAGGTGTGCACGATGTGGTCCTCTCGGGGGATCAAACTCCCGTTGAACCTGGTCATTTCGGTCACTTCGTAGCCTACCGCTTTCAATCCGAGTGGATCCAGCTCTTCACCGGATACCACAGTTACCGGGCCTGGCTCAAGCGCCTGCAACGCTACGGTGAGTTGTTCCATGGTCGCCACGGAGTTGGGCTCATTCCATCTGCAGAAACTACCCAGCTCCTGCCGGAAGACGAGGAAGACCGGCTTCCCGAGGTAGGCACTGATGGATGGTGCGGCATCGTACCGCATCACGAGCACGGGCCTTGTCCGCTGGGCGATGTACTCACTCGCATCACGGGAGCGGGAGAACGGGCGTTCGTGACAGATCCAACTCATTCGTACACCACCGATCACTTGGATCAGAAGCAAGCCCGTGATAAGACCTTTCGTTGGCCATATGACCTTTTCCGCTGGCCAAACCCAAACGCAAGCCACGAAGATCGCCAGCAAGGGTCCTAGGTAGCGTTGCGCCAGGAAGGGGGCGAGTAGGGGAAGGGCCATGATCGCCAAGCAGCCGGTTGCCATGTGAAGTCGACCGCGTCGGTCCACCGGAAGCAGGAATAATACGGCCAGCAAGATCAAGGGGCCTGCCCATGTGGCGATCGTGTCGCCAGCTTCGACAGCCAGGGAACTGTTCCAAACATGGGTTGCCTGTGCATCCGGTACGGGAATGAAGGCTTTGGTCAGTTGGATGCCGACACTGCGGTAAGTGTCATGGAGGAGTAGTCGAGATGGATCCGCGCCGTACGGCAATGCTTCGGCAGGCATGACGCAGTACAGGGCGATGCCGCTTGATAGCAATAGGCCGAGCGCCTGCCAGGCCCTGCGCTGCGGTCGTTGAATGAGGTCGAGGATCGCCCACGACGCCACAAGGCATGCACTCCACAAATGAACGTGTGCCAGCACGAGCAGTGCCGCGAAGGCCCATTCTTTGCGGCCCATACGAGTGAGGTGGGCGAAAAGGAGTAGGAGAAGTACACCCACGGCATAGTTCCGCGAAAGGGCGGCGTACTCGAACACCAGGAAGTAACCGAAGACGAGCAATACCCTGATCGCGATCGGGAACGGGGCGCGGAAGAGGATCAATGCACTCGTGGCCACCGCGATCAGCCCGTGCAGCACTTGCATGGTCCAAACCGGGGCGCCGCTTTTCGCCAGTGGAAGCAGCATCAGGTGCCATAGCCACGGATGCCCTTCGTTGCGCATGTTCCAACGGAGATCGGTGAAGCTTACGCTGTCGCGCACCAAGCACCAGGCATGCGTTTCATCCAGCCATAGGCCATGCTGGAACAGGTTCGTGACGATCAAAGCCACGCAGCCCAACCACGCCATGATCAGCGTTGTGGTCTTCGGTATCCCCGTTCCAGCTCGATCCATTTGGGAAGGGGTGTGCACGGTCGGATCGATCTGGGGTGCAGCGTCAGCCACCCGCCTTCTTCGCCTTGTAGCCCTTCTCCAAGAGATAGGCGAGCACCTTGTCCCGGTGATCGCCTTGCAGTAGGATCACGCCGTCCTTGGTGTTGCCG
>DAOORM010000043.1:0-10314 GCA_035389265.1 Flavobacteriales bacterium
CTTCCGGAACGCAAGGATGCCGAGACCAAGATGCAAGCCTTCGCCAAGACGCTCGATGAGCGCCTCAAGGCCATGGGCAATGAATACCAGACCAAGGTGGCCGACGCCCAAGGTCGTGCCGAGACCATGACCCAGACCGAGAAGGAAATGGCGCTGCGCGAGATCAGTGATCTTGAACAACGCATCCAAGCGGCGCAAGAGAAGGCCCAGGAAGACCTGGCCAAGCAAGAAGAGGAACTGTTACGCCCAATGGTGGAACGTACGAACGCCGCCATCGCCGATGTGGCAGCGGCCAACGGATTCACTTACGTGTTCGATGTGAGCACGGGTGTGGTGTTGTACCACGCGAAGGGCGAGGACATACTGCCGTTGGTGAAGACCAAGCTCGGTATCCAGTAAGCTACCGTTACCCTTCCGCTGATGCGCTCCTACCTACTCCACTTCACTTTGCTGTTTGCGCCATTCTCATCGGTGGAGGTATGCGCACAAACCGTGAAGTTGGGTCACATCGATCGGAACGCCCTGGTGATGGCCATGCCGGAACGTGAAGCAGCGACCACCAAGTTGGATGCCTTCGCGAAGACCTTGGAAGGCCGCTTGAAGGCGATGGGCGAGGAGTACACCGGCAAACGCGCCATGTTGGAGAACCCACCCGCGACGATGACGCAGACGGAGCTTGGCATCGCAGCGCGTGAACTGCAAGAGCTGGAATCGCGCATCGTGGACGCTCAGGAAAAGGCGCAGGAGGACCTGGCCAAGATGGAACAGGAGCTGTTGAAGCCCATCATCCAACGGGCTGATTCGGCGATCAGTACCGTCGCCATCGCGCAGAGCTTCACCTATGTGTTGGACGCGAGCGGTGGCATCCTGTTGCACATGGCAAGTGGGATCGACCTGCTTCCAGCGGTGAAGGCCCAGCTCGGCATCAAATAACCAGCGGCACGGTAAGGTGAACACGGAGCGTTCGACCCCGCCTCGCCAGTGGCTTCGCGAAGGCCCGGTTGGCGTCTTCGATTCCGGCATCGGTGGGCTGACGGTCACGGCAACGATCATGCAGGCGCTCCCTTCGGAGCGCCTGCTCTATTTCGGGGATGGCGCGCACGTCCCGTACGGCCCCCGGTCGTTGGAGGAAGTGCGCGGCTTCAGCTTCGCCATCACGGAAGCCCTGTTGGCCAAGGGCGCGAAGGTGATCGTGATCGCGTGCAACACGGCCTCTGCAGCCGCCCTGCGCGCCTTGCGTGAAGCCTATCCCGATGTGCCATTCGTGGGCATGGAGCCCGCCGTGAAGCCTGCGGTGGAGCACACACGCACAGGTGTGGTGGGCGTGATCGCCACGGTGGCCACCTTCCAAAGCGAACTGTATGCGACCATCGTGGAGCGTTTCGCCCATGGCGTGGATGTGCTTCACCAGCCGTGTCCGGGCCTCGTGAAGCAGATCGAGGCCGGTGAGTTCGACACACCGACCACGGAGGCCATGCTACGCGGTTGGCTGGAGCCCCTATTGGAGCGCAATATCGATGCCCTGGTGCTCGGGTGCACCCACTACCCCATCGTACGCCCCTTGATCGAACGCATCGTTGGGCCCGCTGTGCGGGTGATCGATCCTGCGCCCGCGATCGCGCGTCAACTGCAGCGGGTGTTGCACAGAGATGGCATCGAGGCTCCGAACGAACAACGGGGTGACCTGATCTGCTACACCAGTGGCAGCACCGATGAGTTCACGACCATGATGCATCGTTTAGGACTCTCGAGTACGGAGGTCCGCCAGGCCATGTGGGAAGCAGGTGATCTCACGCTTCCTTGAACCACTCCGCGTAGGTGAGGTAGTTCTTGGCGATGCGTTCGATCTCGCCTTCACTGAGGTCCTTGCTCACAGCGCCGATCCGCTTTGCCGGCACGCCCGCCATCAGGCTTCCGGGCTCCACCACCGTGTTCTGCAACACCACCGCACCCGCCGCGATGACGCTGCCGCTACCGATGTGCGCTTGGTCCATCACGATGGCACCCATGCCGATGAGCACCTTGTCGGCGATGGTACATCCATGAACGATGGCGTTGTGGCCGATGCTCACATCATCGCCGATGGTGAGTCCGCATTTCTGGTAGGTAGCATGGAGCACGGCACCATCCTGGATGTTCACCCGGTGGCCGATCCGGATGGCATGCACATCACCACGCACCACCGCGTTGTACCACACACTGCACTGGTCGCCCATGACCACATCACCGATGACCACGGCCGTCTCGGCCAGGAACACCCCCTCACCGAAGCGTGGAGTGAAGCCACGCACGGACCTAATGAGCGGACCGCTCATGGCTTCACCGCAGGTTTGCCACAGCCTTCCTTCTGGCAACAGAGAGGAAGCTTCTTGAACGCGGCCTCGTCGCCGGGAATTTCATCGGCCATGTAGCCCAGCTTGCTCACCGCTACGCGCAAGGCCTCCGGTGTATTCTTCTTGGGGTCGTACTCCACATGGATCTCGCTTTTGGCGAGATCAACGTTCACCTTCTTCACCCCTTTCTCGTAAATGAGGTTCTCCTCGATGGTCTTCTCACACATGTCGCACACGGTGCTGGTGTGGATGTCGAGGTGAGCCAGCTTCTTGTCACGTGTAGCCTGTACGTCCGCATCCTGGGCAGAAAGGTTCAGGCTGGCAAGGAGGACCGTGAGGGAAAGAAAGTATTTCATGGGTTCTTCATGGTGTTGGTGTCCTTGCGGTCGATCTGGAAACGTACGCCGCCATAGACCATGGCCTTATTGGTGGGGCCCCAGATCATCGACGCGTCAAAATACGGGCCATAAGGATCAAGGGGACTGATGATCTGTTGGCGTTGGATGGTGCTAGTCAGATTCTCGCCACCCACATACACTTCCCAACCGCCGATGATGCGGGTGAGCTGTGCATGGATGGTGGTGTATCCTGGGGAACGTTCGGGAAGCCTGAACACCTCAGGACTGGTCGCTGTGGACGGCAGTCGACCTTCACCGAAAATGTTCGCCGTTACATCGAAGCGCCAGTGGTCCTTCGGATCTGTAAAGGCCACGGAAGCCATGCCCCGGTGCTCTGGTGTTAAGGGCCTGGTGCGCAACACCCCGTCGTACGTTGTGCGCACATCATACCAGCGGTGGGAGAATTTGAGGTCGATGCTGCGTGTGAGCTTGACCTGAACATCGGTGAGCACGCTATTCGCGTAGGACCGCCCATTGAGCATGTAGAACGCCACGGTGCGTGGGTGCCTATCCAGGTCCGTAACGACCTGTGAAAGGAATTCCGTGCGATAAACATCGACACCGAAGGCCCATTTCCGATCCAGCCATTTGAACTTGTGCAGGAACGACGCACCGAAGTTCCATGAACGCTCCATGCCGAGCACACCTTCGGTGACCACCCGGCGTGAGCTGGCTAGAACAGCAGCGCTTTCCACCAGCGGGTTCGCCGAGCGGAAACCGTGACCGGCCGAGAAGCGCAAGTTCGTGAGTGGCCCGAGATCGAATTTCACGTGCACACGCGGGCTCACCGTATTGCCGAAGTAGGAATTGGCATCACCCCGCACGCCAGCTACCACGGTAAGGTCCTTCCGTTGCAAGGTGTATTCGGCGAAGACCCCGGGCATTCGTTCGGTCCTGATGAACGTGCTATCCATGAAGGCCTCGTCAAAGGCATCATACTGGAAACTGAGACCGGCTTTCAGCTGATCACTGCCCTTCCCCACCAGCATTTGGTAGACTGCGCTGGCATACACGCTCTCTTGTGCACCGACATACTTCCTTCGGCCAAAGCGCGAGGAGGCATCGTGCCGCCGCGCGGCGAACATGATCCCGATGCTCTTCGATGGATCCTGCTTGAAAATGAAACCCTGTTTACCGAACACATCCACCAGTTCGTTCCGTATGTCGACCACATAGGGATCACCGGCGTGGATGGCGTGTTCGGGATCGTTCATGCTCATCGCCGTTTGCCCTCCGATGCGTTCATCCACCACGTACCGCACACCGAGTTGCGACATTCCGCGTTCCGTGCGCCGCATCCAGCGATCCATCACGTTGAACCGGCGCGTTCGTGGTGCATCCATGAAACCATCGTCGTTCTGGTCCATGTCCTGTTGGAACAAGTTGCCGTGCAACAGAAGCAAGTTGCCACTATTCGCCCCTGTACGTTGGGCCAGGTGTATGTTCCCTTCCATGCGCCCTTGCGAGTTGCCGTACATGTTGACGAAGACAGGTGGTTCATTCAGTGGATCGAGCAGGCAGAGGTCGATCTGGCCTGTCATGGCATTGGGGCCATTCACAGCGGTGCCGATGCCCTTACTGAGGTTGATGTCCTTGATCCACGTGCCCGGTATGAGCGTAAGGCCATAGGAAGTGGAGAGGCCGCGGATGAAGGGCAGATTCTCCAAGCTGATCTGCGCATACTTGCCTTCGAGCCCGAGCATGCGGATGGTCTTCGTGCCGGAAATGGCATCGCTATAGTTCACATCCACTGTGGCATTGGTCTCGAAACTTTCACTGAGGTCACAGCAGGCCGCACGTTTCAACTCCTTCTGCCCGATGATCTCGGTGGAAATGGTGCTTCGTGAGTCGAGTCGGGTCCCGCTCACGCGTTCCACGATCTCCACCGGTCCTATCTCCACCGCCCAACGCAATTCGATCCGCAGCGGACCCTTGGGCGGGGCGGTCAATCGGAGCGTATCCACTTTGTAACCCACGAACGAAGTGAGTAAGGTGGCCGGCCAACGTTCCGGCATGGCCACCGAGAATTTCCCACTCATGTCGGCCACCGTGCCGAGCTCCGTGCCGAGCCAATACACATTGGCGCCCGGAAGCTCCTCACCTTCCTTCGAGACGACCGCACCGGTGATGAGCTGGGCGTCCATGGACAGCCAGACCGCCATGGCCAAAGTCAATGTCAAGTACCTTTTCCGTTGCATTTCATTCGAATTCCTGTTGTCGAAATGGACCGGACCGTCGGAACGATCCCATCGCGTTCCACGTCAAGGGAGGAACGCGGAGACAGGAATGAACTAGACGCGTTGAACGCCGATCACGGAAAGCCGATCGCGTGTATCGATCGGCGGTGGTCGGGAACCCAGCCAACTCAGGCGTCTGACAGGCTCGGGGACAGCGATGACCGTGGGTAACACGGCCAGCATGAGTCCAGAGACCAAGGCATCGGCGTTCGTATTGGGGAGGTAATCCGCACGATCACCTTGTACGAAAGCGAGTTCGCAGCAACTGGCTTTGAAAGTCGGCTGATCCACTGGAGCTTCCTCGGGGCAGCAATCCACCGCCAGACCTAGACTAAGGACCGTATGGCCGCCCTCCAAGCAGGTCATGCGGCTAAGGGCCGTACCACTGGTGGCAAGCACAAAGAGCCCTATCACCAAGTAGGTGAACCACGTATTCCGATGGAGGAAGGCCCGCATGATGAACAAAAGTACACCTGATACGGTCCTTTGCGCCAGTGGGTTGTGCCAACGCTTGGGAGGCCAAGGGGTTGACCGGCCGTACTTTTGTACCGCTACCTCATCGAACCTCCGTTCAGGATACGACCATGTCCGAGCCCGTCAAACGCCCACCCGTCACGCTGTACGCCGAATCGACACCCAATCCGTTGACGATGCGGTACGTATGCGATCGCCTCTTGGTGCAGGACGGCCGGTTATTGGAATTCCGCACACCCGAGGAACCGGTAGGCGTATCGCCCCTTGCCGAACGCATTTTCAACCTGCCCTTCGTCACAGGCGTATTCATCAGCAGCAATTTCATCACAGTCACGCGCAATAACAGCGTTGATTGGGATCTGGTGACGCTGGAACTGCGGGACTACATCACAGAATTCCTGCGCAGTGATGGCCGTGTGGTCTACGAGGATGCGCCTGCACAAGCCCTGGCCGACGCGAACGAGCGCGCCAGCACACATGCACCCGCGAAGGGACCCGAGGACGAGAAGATCATACGGGTGTTGGAGGAATACATCCGACCGGCCGTGGAGGGTGATGGCGGTCATATCGCCTTCAAGAGCTTCGATGAGGGGATCGTCACGGTGTCCTTGCGCGGCTCTTGCAGCGGTTGCCCGAGCAGCATGGTCACCCTGAAGCAGGGCATCGAAAACCTGCTGAAGCACGAGGTCCCTGGAGTTCGGGAGGTGGTCGCAGAGGAGCTTTAGCGCTCGCAGTTGAGCTGTGTTCGCAAGAACCACGGCCTTGTCATCCTAGTACGACCGATCCGGTGTGTTGGTGGTTAAGTGACCATTACGGCGATCTGGCACACTCTTCTTTCGTGGATCGTATGCGATCGGCGCATGTTCCGCATCCTAATGGAAACGAACAACGATGCGCAACACGATGATCCTATTGGCCGCTTTGTTCGCGGCGAGTGTTCACGGGCAGAACCAGGGCGAGATCCGCGGGCGGGTGTTGGACCCTGATGGACGAACACTTCCTTCGGCCAGCGTATACACCCGTATCGCTGGGGAACTGGTCGGCACCTACACCGACCTGGATGGACAGTTCGTCCTGAAACCTGTGCCGCCGGGCTTGCATCCGGTCACCATCTCCTTCACGGGATATGCAACCGTGGAAGTGACCGGGGTGGATGTCACACCCGATCGCGCGACGTACCTGAAGGATGTTCGCATGAGCACGAACAACGAACTGAAGACCTTCGAGAAAGTGGCCTACAAAAGGCAGCTCATCAGCATCGACGACCCCAGCCGGATGAGCCTGCTCGCTTCCGAGTTCGAGGATGACCCCACCCGCAAGGACCCCATCCAGTTCCTGAGCAAGAACTTCGCGGGGGTGACCGCGGCACCGAACGGCGAAGGGCTCTACTTCCGCGGATCACGCACGGAGAACACGGTGAGCTTCATCGATGGTGTGAAGATCAGCGGGGCTGTTCCCCGGGTACCACCGAGCGCGATCAGCAGCGTGAGCGTGTATACCGGCGGTCTGCCTGCGCGTTACGGCGATGTGACAGGCGGGGTCATCGTGATCGAGACCAAGACTTACGGCGAAATGTTCGAGGACGAACGTCGCAGTATGATCGAACGGGTAGCGGAGGATACCTTGCACTGACGATGTTCCTGCGGCGCAAGGCCATAGCGACCCACACCGATGAGGAATTGGTGCGTCTCCTGCGGGAGGGGCACCGTTCCGCGTTGGCCGACCTGTGGGACCGCTATGCCGAGCTGCTCTATGGCGTGGGTATGAAGTACCTGAGGGACACTGAGCGCAGCAAGGATGAAGTAGTGGAGCTCTTCGCCGGCTTGAAGGACCTCATCATTAAACATGATATAGAACGTTTCCGACCATGGGTACACACCGTGATGCGGAACCGATGTTTGCAGGTGCTGCGCAAGGAGCGTCCCGATCATGAACTACCCGAGAACCTTGGCGCGACATCGGACACGGAAGATGATGCCGTATTACGAGAAGCATCCTTGCAAGAACTTGAGAACGCAATGACCGGCTTGAACGCTGAGCAGCGCCAATGCATCCGGCTCTTCCACTTGGAAGAGCGGAGTTATGCGCAGGTCGCTACAAGCACAGGGTTCACCGTTGAACAGGTGCGCAGTCACCTGCAGAACGGCCGCCGGAACCTTCGGATCCTCATCCAACGCCAACGCGCATGAACCAGCGAACGCATGACCACTTCACGCCACGCGGGACCTTGTCGCGGGAACAGCTGATGGCCTATGCCGAAGGCCGTCTGGACCCTGCCGTAGCGCACGAAGTGGAACGGCACTTGGAAGAGGACCCATTGCTGCGAGAGGCGATGGAAGGCCTTCAGCTTCCTGGTGCTATCGCGGGCCTTGGAAGCCTCAGTACTTACGCACCAAGGGCGGGCGCGTCACCTTGGATCAACTGGTCAGTATCGGTGATGCTTGTTGCAGCTGTGGGTACCGCTGTCTATATGGCCATACCTGAAGGCAGCGAACGGAATGACACTCCCTTGGTGGTAGAGACCATGGCCACCATCGAGCCTGCGGATCAACCGGTGGCCGAAGCCACCCTGGACAGTTTGGAGGTAGCGGCCTCGGTCGAGTTACCCGAGAGTCTCCACATCGGCCATGCACTCACGGATCGGCACAGCATCGCGCAGGTACACACCACAACGAACACGAGTCCGGTACCGATCGAGCGAGAACAAGTGCAACCAGTGGAGCCAAAGGCCATACCCAGGGTCGTATCGGAGGTGAAGCCCCAGACAAAGCCCGCTGGCCCTCGTCGCCCATCGTTACAACTGGTCTACTTGCATGATCTGAAATTGCTCCATCCGAAAGAGCTTTACGGCTACAGCCCGGACATCGATCGGCTGTCCAGTGGAGTGGACGCACGATTCGCGACAGCGGACGAGCAAGCCCTAGCACAGGCTCTGGAACGACGCATCGCTTACCTCAGCTTCATGGATGAGGCCTTGGCGAAGTTCGTGCAGAACGATCACAAAGGGTGCTTGGAGGAACTGACTTTCGTACTGAACCAGTACCCAGAAGACGTGAACGCTCTCTTCTATGCAGGGCTATGCAGCTACAACCTGGGGCTGAACAAACGCGCAGAGCGCTATTTGGACCGAGCAGCACGACACGCCTTCAACGTGTTCAACGAAGAGGCCGAGTGGTACCACGCACTTGCCATGGAACGGTCCGGGAAGAAGGAAAGCGCTCGCTCGGAATTCGAGCGCATTGCACGTTCAGCCAGCTTCTATGCCGAGCGAGCCCAAGCGAAGCTCATAAAGTAGCCGCATCCGCCGATGCTCTTGAGGAAAGGTGGGGCTCGCACGAAGAGCGGCGAGGTCAAAGGAATGCGGCATTGCCCGGGCATCTACCTTCGCGCGCCATGGAAAACCGGAACAACTCTCACATCGCCGGTGTAGCCGTGGAAGAACTGGCATCTCTCGCCGGGACTCCCGCATACGTCTACGATCAAGCGATAATCGCGCGACAGGTTCAACGCCTTCAACGCGCCTTCTCGGGCACCCCTACACGCTTCATGTACGCATGTAAGGCACTGCCCAACATCTCCATCATGAAGCTGGTGAAACAGCTGGGCACGGGTTTGGACACGGTGTCCATTCACGAAGTGGAGCTTGGTCTGCTGGCCGGTTTCAAGGCTGAGGAGATCCTGTTCACACCAAACATGGTCGGCTTCGAGGAGATCATGAAAGCGGTCGAGCTTGGTGTCCACATCAACATCGATTCCATCCCGATGTTGGAGCGCTTCGGGCATGCGTATGGCGGTAGCACACCGCTGTTCATCCGGATCAACCCGCATATCATGGCGGGTGGACATGAGCGCATCAGTACTGGACACATCGATTCCAAGTTCGGTATCAGCATCCATCAATTGCGTCATGTGGAGCGCATCGTGGCTTCGCATGGCATCACGGTGCATGGGCTCCATATGCATACCGGAAGCGATATCCTCGATGCGGACGTGTTCCTACGTGGAGCGGAACTACTCTTGGAATCCGCGTCCATGTTCCCCGCGCTTCGGTACCTGGACCTGGGTAGCGGATTCAAGGTGGCCTACAAGGAAGGCGACATCACTACGGACATCGAGGACCTTGGTGCGCGCATCACAGAAAGGGTCGAACGGTTCAACAGCGAGCGCGAGCTCCCTGTGGAGTTGTGGTTCGAGCCCGGGAAATTCCTGGTCAGCGAAGCAGGCACGCTACTCGTCCGGGTCACCTTGCTGAAGCAGACCACGGCCACGGTGTTCGCCGGAGTTGATAGTGGGCTGAACCACCTAGTGCGCCCGATGATGTACGGCTCGTACCACCACATCGACAATGTGAGCGCACCGAATGGAACACCGCGCATCTATACCGTGGTGGGGAACATTTGCGAGACGGACACCTTCGGATGGGACCGGAAGATCGCGGAGATCAAAGAGGGGCACATCCTGGCGATCTGCAATGCGGGTGCCTATGGTCATTCCATGGCGAGCAACTACAACAGCCGCATGCGTCCACCGGAGATACTTGTCGCCGATGGCAAGGCTCGTTTGATCAGGCGTCGAGAAACGGTGGAGGATCTGCTAGCGACACAGATCATCGGCGGAGATTAGTGCTACCGCCACGAAAGAAAAAAGCCCCCGCCTCTTGCGAAGCGGGGGCTTTCTTATCTAAGATGTTCTCAGTGTTGGATCACCAAGCGCTCCGTGTAGGCCTTTGTACCCGCGGTGAAGTTCACCAGGTACATACCGTTGGAGAGCTCGTTGTTGAGTTCCATCGCGGTGTTCACGGAACCGTCCTGCACGGCGATGGTACGAGCCATCACGCGCTTGCCGGTCATGTCGAAGATGTCCACGTTCACC
>DAOORM010000044.1:0-10291 GCA_035389265.1 Flavobacteriales bacterium
CGCAATTGACGGCGCTGCTGGCGCAGGCAGGCTGACCAGGGCGCGTGCCTTGCGTTCATCGAAGCTCAAGGTCTGGAACACGGAGTCCTCCATGGCGCGGATGCGGGCTTGAGCATCGGCAGGGGTCTCCTCCTTGGCACCGCCACAGCTCAAGAGCACTGCGGTGATCGCGAACAGGAACAGGTATTTCATCGGCTTTGTCATTTCACCGGGTGGAAACGCATCTTGTACTTGGCATCAGTCCGGCCTTGGGCGATGTCGCGCAGCTTTCCGTTCAAGAGGCGCTTGCGCAGCGGCGAGAGGTGATCGATGAAGAGCACACCATCGAGGTGATCATGCTCATGCTGGATCACGCGGGCGGCGAAACCCTCGAACTCCTCCTCGTGCTCCACGAAGTTCTCGTCCTGGTATTGCAGCACCACCTTGGGCTGGCGTTGCACCTCTTCGCGGATGTTGGGGATGCTGAGGCAACCCTCCTCGAAGCCCCACTCCTCCCCGTCCTCCTCCACGATGTAGGGATTGATGAAGACCCTCTTCAGCCGTGGCTCCTCGTCAGCATCCTCCGGTGCCTTCTCGGCATTCGGGTCGTCGCTGTCGGCGCTTGAATGGGTATCCACGATGAAGAGACGGATGCTCTGACCGATCTGCGGCGCGGCCAAGCCCACGCCATTGGCGGCGTACATGGTCTCGAACATATCGGCGATCAGTTCGGTCAGGCCCGGATGGCCGGGTTCGATGTCCTTGGCGACCTTCTTGAGGACCGGATCGCCATATGCGCGGATGGGAAGTATCATGCTACGGGCCGCGAAGTTAAGAGCCAAGCACCACTACCGCTTGGGCCCGCTCTCCAGCCAGCCTTGCAGGATGATCGTCGCACTGATCCGATCCAACTGCCCCTTCTCGCGCCGCGCCATTCGGCCTTTGCCGCTGCTGAGCAAGATCTGTTGGGCCATGTTGCTGGTGAAGCGCTCATCCACGGTCTCCACCCAACACTGGGGAAAGGTCTTCTGCAACACCTCCACCAGGGCGTGTACGTTGGCGGCGATATCCATCGGCTTGCCATCCAAATGCTTGGGTAGCCCGACCACGAAGCCGTCCACCTGCTCCTTCGCGAGGTAGGTCCGCAAATGGTCCAATAATTCTTCCGAAGGCACGGTGGCGAGTGCGGTGGCGATGATCCGCAACGGGTCGGTCACGGCCAGGCCGGTGCGTTTCAGTCCGAAGTCGATGGCGATGACGCGTGGCATACTGGCGAATACGAGCGCAGGATACGCAGTTTCCCTGGAACGATGGCCGGATGAAGACCGCGGTCAAAGCCCATGGATCAACGCAAGATCCACCCGGAAGGTCCTGTTTCCCCGTTACTGAGCACCTTTGCAGTTCCCCCGTACAATCCCACGGGAGGCAGACCGATGCGGCAAGAGATCGAACAGGCGTGGGAAGACCGCAGCCTGCTGAAGGAAAGTCGGGTGGTGCAGGCCATCGAGCACACCATTGAACTGCTGGACAAAGGCGAACTGCGCGTGGCCGATCCTCCGGTGAACGGCCTGGGCGCTTGGACGGTGAACGATTGGGTGAAGAAGGCCGTGATCCTGTACTTCCCCACGCGGGGCATGAAGACCTTGGAAGCGGGCCCGCTCGAATTCCACGACAAGATGGAATTGAAGCGCGGTTATGCCCAGTTGGGCGTGCGCGTGGTGCCGCATGCCGTAGCCCGGTATGGCGCCTACCTCGCCCCAGGAACCATCCTGATGCCGAGCTATGTGAACATCGGCGCCTATGTGGATGAAGGCACCATGGTGGACACCTGGGCTACAGTGGGCAGCTGTGCGCAGATCGGCAAACACGTACACCTGAGCGGTGGTGTGGGCATCGGTGGGGTGCTCGAACCCGTGCAGGCCGCCCCGGTGATCATCGAGGATGGCTGCTTCATCGGCTCGCGCGCCATCGTGGTGGAAGGTGTGCGCGTAGGTGCCGAAGCCGTGCTGGGGGCCAACGTGGTGCTCACCGCCAGCACACGTATCATCGACATCACGGGCCCCGCACCCCAGGAAATGAAAGGCTTCGTTCCGCCGCGCTCGGTGGTGATCCCCGGCACCGTGCCCAAACGTTTCCCGGCCGGCGAATACGGTGTGCCATGCGCCCTGATCATCGGGCAGCGCAAAGAGAGCACCGACAAGAAGACCTCGTTGAACGACGCGCTGCGCGAACACAGCGTGGCCGTCTAGCCCATGGAGATCCTCGTCATCGTCATCCTCACGCTCGTCAATGGGTTCTTCTCGCTGAGCGAGATCGCCTTGGTCAGCGTGAAACCTTCGCGCATTCAGGCCTTGGCAGACAAGGGCAGCAAGCGCGCCAAGACCATCCAGAAACTGCTCGCCAACCCCGAGGGATTCCTCAGCTCGGTGCAAGTTGGCATCACCTTGATCGGCATCGTGAGCGGTGCGTATGGTGGTGCAGCGCTCACGGACGACCTGCAGGCCGTGCTCAAGGATTGGCCGAGCATTGCGCCCTTCGCGCACAACGTGGCGCTCATCGTGGTCATCGGCGGCATCACCTACTTCACTATCGTGGTGGGCGAATTGGTGCCGAAGACGCTCGCCATGAGCGATCCCGAACGCATCGCGCTCTTCAGTGCGCCCATCATCCGCGCCTTCACGCTGGCCACCTACCCCATCGTCAAGCTGCTCTCGGTGAGCACCTCATTGATCATGAAGCTGATCCCGGTAAAGGAGAACGACAGCGATCGCTTGAGCGAAGAAGAGCTACGCGCGATCATCCGCACGGCCAATACGCAGGGTGTGCTCGACAGGCAGGAATCCGAAGCGCACCAGAACCTCTTCCGCTTCAGCGAGCACGTGGCCAAGACCTTGATGACCCACCGCAGCGAGGTGGAGTGGATCGATAGCACCGAGCCCTTGGAGACCATCATCACCCAGGTGAAGGACAGCTACCGCTCCAAGTATCCCGTGTGTCGTGGTCGGATGGAAGAGATCGAAGGCACCTTGGATGTGCGCGACCTGTTGGAACGCTCCGGCACACCGGGTTTCAAGATCGGTGACGTGGTGCGTCCGGCGATCATCGTACCTGAAAGCGCCGGCGCCTTCAACATCCTGAAGCTCTTCAAGAAGAACAAGCAATACATCGCCATCGTGGTGGATGAACATGGCGGGTTCGAGGGCCTGGTCACCTTGCACGACCTCACCGAAGCCATCGTGGGCGACCTTCCTGAGGAGGATGAGGATGCCGCACCGGAGATCGTGAAACGCGCCGACGGCAGCTACCTCGTGGGCGGCCAGGTGCTCATCGGCGACCTCAATGCGCACTTGGGTGCCGAAGTGATGGATCAGGAGAGCACGAGCTACACCACGGTGGCCGGCTATTTCCTCAGCAAACTGGACCACATCCCCTCCCCCGGCGACCGCATCACGGACCTTCGCTTCAACGGCGAAGTGCTTGATATGGACGGGCACAGGATCGACAAAGTGATGATCACGTTGACCGAAGAGTGAAGCGCATCCTCGTCATACAGACCGCATTCCTCGGCGATGCCGTGCTGGTGACTAGCATCTTGGAGAAACTACATGCGTTCTACCCGGACGCGCGCATCGACCTCGTGGTGCGCAAGGGCAACGATGGCCTCTTCACCGGGCATCCGTTCATCCATACGCTGCATGTGTGGAACAAGCGCGAAGGCAAGACACGCGCGCTCTTCCGGTTGATCCGCCAACTGCGCCAGAACAGGTATGACCACATCATCAACGCTCAACGATTCTTCAGCACCGGCTTGATGACAGTGCTGGCGCGTGGGAAGGAGAAGATCGGCTACGACAAGAATCCCTTGAGCTTCCTGTTCACGCGCACCGTGGAACACGTCATCGGCGACGGACGGCACGAAGTGGACCGCCTCAACGCCCTGGTGGCACACCTCACGGATGGGAACAGACCATGGCCTCTACTCTACCCCACCTCCGAGGCCCGTGCGGTCGCGGAGCGATTGGTATACCAATACACCGAAGGCCAGGGCCCTTATGTCACCATCGCGCCGGCCAGCGTGTGGTTCACCAAACAATGGCCCGAGCACAGGTGGATCGAGTTGATCAAGGCCCTGCCCGTGGACATGCACGTCTTCCTGATCGGGGCCCCCAGTGATGGCCCGCTCTGCCAGCGGATCATCAAAGCAGCAGGCCGCGGCCACGACCTTTCGGAGGAACTCTCCCTGCTCGCCAGTGCCGCGCTGATGGTAGGTGCCGCGATGAACTACGTGAACGACAGTGCGCCGCTCCACATCGCCAGCGCCATGAACGCCCCGGTCACCGCGGTGTTCTGCAGCACGGTGCCTGCCTTCGGTTTCGGTCCGCTGCGGGAGAACGGTCGTGTGGTGGAGACCAAAGAGAAGCTGGACTGCCGGCCCTGTGGACTACATGGGTACAAGGCTTGTCCGAAGGGGCATTTCAGGTGTGCGGAGGGGGTACAGGTTGTTCAACTTGCCAGTTGAATCGAAAGGACAGATACATCGTCCCTTACTTCCAGTGGATGTGTATCGGGAGAGAATAACGCACATTCACCGGCTTGCCACGTTGTAGACCCGGCTCCCATGTCGGCATAGCGTAGATCATAGTTCGTACCTGATCTACCAGTGCCGTTGAACCGCCGCGCAAAACCTCCACCCCGCAGATTCTGCCATCGTGAAGTACTACGAAAGAAACATGAAGCCTACTTGGTGGATTCTCATCACCAGCATCGCGTGGGATCGATAACGCCTTTCCCAGATACCTAAAGAGTTCTGCTTCGCCACCCGGGAAGCGAGGCATCTGTTCAACTATCGAATACACCTCTTCACCTTCTGGCACGCAAGTTTCGATCGGCGTATGTTGTCCGCTGACACCCTGTGCAATAGAAATCGACCCTAAGCAAATGACGAGCACGCGGAACTTCATTCATCAAATTTATCACTCATCCAACTCGACATTGTTTGAGAGGTCTCGTCTACCAACCTCAGAACCTACTTTTGCCGCCCTTCCAACAAGGAGGCTTTCCATCAGCTCATCCGCACATCGGAAGATCAGCTAATCGTCTCTCATGCGCCACTCCCCCTACACCGTGGACCCCGCCCGCCTCGATGGCGTGGTGGGCGAGCCGTTGTTCAGGGCCGTGGCAGAGGAAGCCGCGAAGCAGGACATTCCCGCGTTCGCCATCGGCGGTTATGTGCGGGATCGGCTGATCGGTCGCCCATGCAAGGACATCGACTTCGTGGTGGAGGGCGATGGCATCTCCTTCGCTCAAGCCGTGGCGAAACGGCTGAAGGCGGAGCCGGTGCACGTCTTCAAGAACTTCGGCACGGCGATGTTCATGTACGGCGAGATCCAGGTGGAATTCGTGGGTGCACGCAAGGAGAGCTACAGCCGCAACAGCCGCAAGCCCGAGGTGGAGCCCGGTACCATCCAAGATGATCAGCTGCGGCGCGACTTCACCATCAACGCGCTGGCCATTTCGCTCAACCAAGGCAGCCTCGGTGCGCTCGTGGATCCCTTCGGGGGCATCCTTCACTTGGACCAAGGCCTCATTCGAACGCCGCTGGACCCGGACATCACCTTCAGCGACGACCCCTTGCGCATGCTGCGGGCCGTGCGTTTCGCCAACCAGCTCGGCTTCACCATCGACCCCGACACCTTCGAGGCGATCAAGCGGAATGCGAAACGCCTGGAGATCATCAGTGCCGAACGCATCCACACTGAACTGAACAAGATCATCCTCACGCCGAAGCCGAGCATCGGGTTCATCCTCCTGCGCGACAGCGGGCTGCTGCAGGAGTTCTTCCCCGAATTCGTGGAACTAAGCGGCGCCGAGGAGAAGTTCGGCATGGGCCACAAGGACAACTTCTACCACACCCTGCAAGTGCTGGACAACGTGTGCGAGAAGAGCGATGACCTGTGGTTGCGGTGGGGCGCCATCCTGCACGACATCGCCAAGCCGAAGACCAAGCGCTTCGAGCCCGGCCACGGCTGGACCTTCCATGGGCACGAGGACAAGGGCGCGCGCATGGTCCCGGGCATCTTCCGGCGGATGAAACTGCCGCTGGACGACCAGATGAAGTTCGTGCAGAAGCTGGTGGCCCTTCACCTCCGCCCCATCGCACTCACCAAGGAAGAGGTGACGGACAGCGCCGTTCGTCGTCTGCTCTTCGATGCCGGGGATGACATCGACGCCCTGATGATCCTGTGCCGGGCGGACATCACCAGCAAGAACGAGAAGAAGAAGGATCGCTACCTGCGCAACTACGAGCTGGTGATGCAGAAGTTGAAGGACGTGGAGGAAAAGGACCGCGTGCGCAACTTCCAACCGCCCATAACCGGGGAAGACATCATGCACGCGTTCAACATCCCGCCCTGCAAGCTGATCGGCGACATCAAGACCATCATCAAGGATGCGATCATGGACGGTGACATCCAGAACGAACGTGGTCAAGCGTGGATGCTCATGCTCGCTACGGGCCGGAAACTGGGCGTGGAACCGGTGGTGCTGACCGATCCAGGACCCCGGCAAATAGAGGGCTAGTGGGTCAACTTGTTCCGAAGCGCCCGCAGGTTCCGCGCATGATCGTTAAATTTGTTGCTGCACAGGCGGTTACGCCCCCTGCTCCAGCCAACCGCCCCACGAGCTAATGCGCATCTACCGTTTCCGCGTCCTGATCGATCACGAAAGCGAGGCCTTCCGCGACATCGAGATCGGCAGTGAACAGACCTTCCTGGACCTGCACACCGCCATCAAGGATGCGTTCGCGTTCATCGGCCAGGAGATGGCGAGCTTTTATGTGAGTGACGAAGCCTGGGACAAAGGCCCGGAGATCCCGCTCGCGGACCTGGGTTTCGCCGAAGATGGTGATGTGCCGGCCTTGATGGATCAGGTGTACATCAGCGATCACATCCGCAGCACCGACCAGCGTTTCATCTACGCCTACGACTTCCTGCATATGTGGATGTTCATGGTGGAGCTGATCCACGCGAGCGACCCAGAAGCGGGAGTGCAGTATCCGCGGGTGGTGATGAGCATGGGCACCGCGCCGGACGAGCATTCCAAGGAGGACGACCTCACCGCAGGCATCCTGCCTGATGACCCTTACGCCATCGGTGACGAAGAACACGCCTACGACGACGACGAGGAATGGGGTGATGAGGAAGGTGGCGAGGATCACGACGAATTCGGCCACGGCAACATCGACGACCTCGGCGAGGAATTCCGGTGATGACCAAGGGTACGCTGGTGGTGATCGGCGGACCGACGGCTTCGGGTAAGACCCACGTGGCTGCGTCCTTGGCCCGATCGATAGACACCGAAGTGATCAGTGCGGACTCGCGTCAGTTCTACCGGGCCATGCGCATCGGCACGGCGAAGCCGAGCGAGGACGAACTACAGGGCGTCCCCCATCATTTCCTCGGCCATTTGGAGTTGGAGGAAACCTGGAGCGCCGGCGCCTTCGCCCGTTCTGCCGAGCCTGTCCTGCAGGAGCTCTTGGAGAAGCACGGCACAGCCGTACTGGTCGGAGGAAGCGGACTCTACATCGACGCGCTCATCAAAGGTCTTGACCCACTGCCAGCAGGGCGCCCCGAGATCCGCGAACGCATCCAGGAACGCTACAAGCAGGAAGGCCTGCAACCGCTGTTGCATGAATTGAAGCGGTTGGATCCGGAGACCCATGCCCGCATCGATCGGAACAATCCGCACCGCGTGATCCGTGCGTTGGAGGTGTGCCAAGCCACGGGTCGTCCGTACAGCGAACAACGCACAACGCCCCAAGACCGCGATGACGTGCGGATCATCCGCATCGCGCTGGACCTGGAGCGTGACCAGCTGTATACTCGGATCAACGAACGCGTGGACCGGATGATGGCGGAAGGACTCCTGGAAGAAGCACGCGGACTTCTCCCCCACCGCGACTTGAATGCGCTGCGCACCGTGGGCTACACGGAACTCTTCCAGCACTTCGATGGATCCGTAGCGCTGACCGAAGCAGTGGACGCCATCAAACAACATACACGCAACTATGCCAAGCGCCAGTTGACCTGGTTGCGACGCGATGCATACTGGGCCTATTGCCCGCCAGAACCTGAACGTGTGATCGCGCATGTCCACGCCAACCGCTGAACGGATATCTCGTTGGGCGTTCGCACTGATCGTCCTGGTCGTGCTGGTCGATCGGGCTTGGCTGTTGCGGACGACCATTGGCTACGCGAGTGATGACCTGGCCGTGGTCTGGCTTGCCACAACGGATTATGCGCAGGGCATCTTACATGAGCCGTTCTTCTATGGTCAGGATTACGGAGTGATGCTGGAAGCCTTGCTGGCTGCACCATTCGTCCGCCTCGGTGCCGACCCTATCAGCACGGTCGCCATCCTGTTCGCGCTCTTCGGGATCGCCCCTTACCTCGCTTTCGCATTCCATCATCGCTCGCGCAAGGAATACGGGGCAGCCCTGCTCTTTGCCGCCATGCCTCTCCTGCTACCGGTGGAACATGGATTACAGATCACCGCCTTGAACGGCATCGCCGTGTTGGCCTTCGTCCCGTTGGCTTGGCGGTGCACCCCATCTTTTGCTCGTGGGTTCTGGCTGATGTTGGTGCTTGGCGTGGCGGTCTTCGTGAATCCGAACGCCGCACTGGTGGCCGTGCCGATCGGTGTGCACCACATCCTGAGCGAAAGACGCGACCTCAAGGTGTGGTCAGCCATGGCCTTGGGGATGTTACCCGCCCTTCTGCTGTGGGTGGGTGCCCGCTGGTTCTTCCAGGCGCAAGAGGCCCAGGTGGTGAACACCATCTTCGATTGGCGGCTGCACTTCAAACCATACCTGATCCAAGAGGCGTTCAAGCGCTTGGACATCCACTTCGCCTGGACAGCGCCCTTCTTCGGGAAGCACGCGGCCTTCGCACCACTACTGCTATTGGTCGCCGGTATCGTCCTCGGTGCTCAACGTAAAGTCTCCGTAGCACTCGCGGTGCTCGCCACCATCGCTCTCATCCTGTTCAGTTTCTGTTTCGCCAAGGTGCACGATGGTTCGGCCTCCATCTTTTTCCCCTTAGTGCGCGTGTTCATCGGCATGCCGCTGGTGCTGGCCTGGGCATGGGCTCATGTGGATTGGAAGCCACCCGCTAAGCACTTCGTGATCATCGGGATCATCCTGACTGCGATCGTTCATTCCGGTATTCGGATGTCGCAGGCCTCAACGACCTACGCCACGGAATTCGCCGAGCAGGAAGGCCTTCCCGTTCGTACCTGGGAAGTCGCACGCATCAAGGAGTACTGCCGATCAGTGGTGGACGTGGCCAACGTGAACGATGTGGACGGGATCTTCATCCTGCGCGGTAACGATCCGTACAGTGCGCAGTTCCTCGCTTACTGCATTCCGGTTTTCCATCCGGAAGCGGCCACCACGTGGATGATCGGTCATGATCGCAGAGCCTTCCAACGTGCCGGCATGCTCGATTCCGCGATGACCGATGTGCTCGTGGTGGGCGGTGGCCCGGATGATGCGGCCAGGATTATGGAACAGCAGCTGTCCGTGGCCGTGGTCCGCCCTTCCGGTCCGCAGGTACTGTTCCTGGCACAAGTACACCGGACGGTGAGCAGCCTTTCCGAGGCGTTGCGCTGATCACACCTGTAGACCGATCAGGAGGACATCATCCACCTGCTCCTCCTTGCCTTTCCAAAGTCGGAAACGATCCGATATGGCCTGGTATTGATCATCCATTGGCATCGTCGAGGTCTCCACCAGCCACTGTTTCAGTCCGCTGGACTTCAACTTCCGGCCGTGTTCGCCACCGAACTGATCCTGCAGGCCATCGGAGAAGAGGAAGAGCCGATCACCGGGAAGAAGGTCCAACACTTCGGTGGCGAAGGCACGTTCCGACCCCATATAGGGTCCGATGGGCATTCGATCCCCCTTGTGTTCGATCAGCTCGCCATTGCGAACGACATAGAGCGGTGCGAAACCGCCTGCATAGGTTGCCGCTCGGGTGGACTTGTCCAGCACGACGATGGACACGTTCATCCCATCCTGCTGCTCGGTCGAGCCGTCCTGCTTGCTCAAGGCCTGGATCATACCCAGTCGCGCACCATCCAGGATCGCACCCGGATCACTTAGTCCCTTTTCCTTGACCATCTCCTCGAACAGCGAAGCACCGATCAGGCTCAGAAGCGCACCCGGAACGCCATGCCCTGTGCAATCCGCAGCCGCCACGATGATCTTGCCTTGGTGTTCGGCGAACCAATAGAGATCACCGCTCACGATATCGCG
>DAOORM010000045.1:0-10268 GCA_035389265.1 Flavobacteriales bacterium
CCAGTGAACGACGGATCTTGGACCGGCCAGGAGAAGGAGTGCGGCGGTGACCACGAGACCGATGATGCCCGTGATGCGAAGTTTTCGTGACATGGGCGCGAATGTCCCGTGTACCGATGTGTGCCGCGGTTATCCTCTGGTAATTAATCGTGTATTCGCCGTGGCGCGCCTGATCCTGCTAAGGCTTTGCGGGGTTATGCCCAGGTACGATGCGATGTGCTTCAGCGGTGTGCGCTGGACCACCTTGGGTTGGCGCCGCAGCAGGTCCAGGTAACGCTCCGCAGCCGTGCGGGTGAGGATGTCGATCTGTTGGCGCTGCTTGTGGATGAAGAGGGCTTCCGCGGCGGATCTACGGATGTGCTCCCCCACTGGCGAGGCCAATGAGAGTGATCCGAACGCATTCCGGTCGATGCGGAAGAGTGTGCTCTCCTCGAAGGTGATCACCTGCAAGGCGGTCGGTTCTTCGGTGAGGAATGACATGTAGTCGCCGAAGAACTCCCTTTCGTAGCAGAGGTCGATGCAAACGAAGTTGTGCGCATGCCAGAGCTGGATGCCGCCACTGCCACGAAGGATGAACCAGAGGTGCTTTTCGGTGGAACCGGTCTCCTTGAGCACCTCGCCACGCGCCGCATGCACGGTTTCGCCGAGCGCTACGAACGAACGCCAAGCGGTGATCGGGGCTTCGAAGTAAGGGTCGAAGGCCTGTTTGATGAGTATGGTCGCGTCATCGCTCATTGGCGATGATCGGGGTTCGTAACCCCGACCAACTGTGGTCCGGGATCAATGCTTGCCTTGCGCGGCCAGCCAACGCTCCGCATCCAACGCCGCCATGCAACCGCTACCGGCGCTTGTCACCGCTTGGCGATACACCTTGTCCGCCGCATCGCCGGCCACGAACACGCCCGGGATCTTGGTGCTGGTGCGATCCGCATCGTGCTTCAAGTACCCGGCCTCGTCCATATCCAGCCAGCCTTTGAAGATCTCCGTGGCCGGTGTGTGGCCAATGGCGATGAAGAGGCCTGTGACATCGAGCTTGCGCTCCTCGCCGGTCTTGTTGTTCACGGTGAGCACACCATCCACGGCGTGTTCGCCCAATACATCCTTCACTTCGGTATGGAAGAGCACCTCGATGTTGGGCGTGTTCTCCACACGGTGCACCATGGCCTTGCTGGCCCGGAACTCGCCCTTGCGCACCAGCATGTACACCTTGGGGCATAATTTGGCTAGGTAGGTGGCCTCTTCGCAAGCCGAATCACCGGCGCCCACGAGCACAACGTTCTGGCCTTTGTAGAAGAAGCCATCGCAAACGGCGCAAGCGGTGACGCCGCCACCGATGTCGCGCAGACGGATCTCGTTGGGCAGGCCAAGCCATTTGGCGCTGGCGCCCGTGCTAATGATCACCGTATCGGCATGAATCTCGGTCTTCTCATCCACCCACACCTTGTGCACGGGTCCGGTGAGGTCCACCTTCGTCACCCAACCATTGCGGATCACCGTTTCGAAGCGCAGCGCCTGTTCGCGCAGGTCGTTCATCATCTCCGGTCCGCTCCGTCCTTTCGGGTAGCCAGGATAGTTGTCCACTTCCGTGGTCTGTGTCAGCTGGCCACCGGGCAGCGGGCCTTCGATCATCAGGGGCTTCATGTCCGCACGCGCGGCGTAGATGGCGGCGGAGAAACCAGCGGGACCTGATCCGATGATCAGGCATTTGACGTGTTCAGGGGAAGTGCTCATGGTCGTTGCGGGTGCAAAGGTAGCCGCGCTTGCCATTTTGGAGGATCACTTACCCCGGATGGATCGTTCCGGGGTGCGTCCCCGAGAACGGTCGATCAAGGAAGGCAGATGATGGTATCCGAGTAGACCCCCCAGCCGGCCCAGATACCAAGGCCACCAGTGATATTGGTACGGGCGTTCACCGGGTTGCCGAAGAGATCGCCCTGGCTGCCCACGTTCTCATCATAGCTGGTGTAGAACTCATGTTCGTTGAAGCCGATGCTGACGAACTTGACGGCGATGGTGTCGCCGACCTTGTAGTAGCCCGCCTCCTCGTTCTCGTCCTCCGGTTGGTTGCTGTAGAACTGACGACCACGGATGAAGTTGAAGTCGAAGGTGAGGCCGTTGACGTATTTGTCCTCGAAGGTGTTCCCAAGGGGTGAGATGAACGTAGGGTCTTCCGGGGCGCCGTTCGGGCGGCGGCTGATGCGTCGGGCCATCCAGCGATAGCAATTGCCAAGTGTGTCCGGATCGGTGAGTGTGCCCCACGCGAAGCCCAGGGTATCGTCGTTGGGTCGTTGCAGCGCCAATTCGAACCACACGGAATCCAATGGAACCGGGTTCGGGATCGTGGTGGTACTGGTGAGCACTTTGCCTTCGGCCTCGATCCGCAGGTTGTAGGTGCGGCCCACCTCGCCAAAGAGCGCAGTGTTGGCCGTGGAATAGACGCAGATATCCGCGTTGCTCACCAGCGCAGGGTCGAGGCCGGTGATCTCGGAGAACAACGCGCGCTGCTCGGGTGTGAGGGCTGAGGTACACAATTGGTCGAGTTGGATCGGGCCGTTGCCATTGTCCACCGTGATCACAGCACCGCGTACGAAGCTGTTCGAGATGGCGCTGGCGTCGAGCGGCTCGAAGAAGCTCTGGGTGCGCGTGAGGATCACGAAGGGTGGAAGACCGGGTTCGATCGTGCCCTCCACCACCAGTTGATCCGGTGTATCGGGAAGTTCCACGGTGATCTCCTTTTCGCAACCGATCAGGAACGCGACAGCGGGCATCAGCAGAAGGAGGTGTGCGCGTTTCATCAGAATTGGAAGTTCCAGGTGACGGACGGAAGGATGCTGAACAACGAGACCTGTTTGGCCACCGGACGTAGATCGTTGGTGGCCGTGGAGCCTTCGGTGGTGAAGTAGTAGAAGTAGGGGTTGGCCCGGTTGTAAGCGTTGTACACCGCGAAGGTCCAGCTGCTGCGATAGCGGCGTTGCACCGTGGTGACCTCGCCGGTGAGCTTGTCCTTCACTTCCTTGGTGGCCTTGTTCTTGAGCGTAGCCGCGAAGTCGAGTCGGTGGTACGGCGCCATGCGGAAACCATTGCGTTCGCTGAACTGGCTCACCACGCGACCTTCGATGAAGTAACGCTGCACAGGAAGCGTTGTGGCCTGGCCCGTGCTGTAGACGAATGTTCCACCGAAGGTCCACCGGTCATTCAACTCGTAGCCGGCCACCAGGCTCACGTCGTGTCGGCGGTCCCAGCGGCTTGGGAACTCGCGGCCTTCGTTCACTTCATCGAACTGGCGCATGGTCTTGCTCCACGTGTATCCGGCCCACCCGGTGAACTTGCCAAGGCGGCGCTTCAGGAAGAACTCGGCGCCGTAGCTCCAGCCTTTGCCGTAGGTAAGGAACGCATCGTAGTTCGTGTTGGCGCCATCCTGTGGTTGTGTGCCTTCCTTGTACTCGATCTGGTTGAACATGTCCTTGTAGTACACTTCAACACTGGCCTCGTACTTGCGGTCCCACAGATCGCGGAAGTAGCCGACCGCATATTGGTAGGCCACCTGGGGCTTCACGTTCTTACCGCTCGGGATCCACACATCGGTGGGCAGGCCGATACTGCTGAAGCTGGCCAAGTGCACGTATTGCAGGTTGCGGTTGAAGCTCGCCTTCACGCTGCTGGTGGCGCCGGTCTTGTAGCGCATGGAGAGGCGCGGCTCCAGTCCGTAGTAGGTCTTGATGGCTTCGCCCGGCGTGTAATCGCGTATGCCGGTAGCCGTCCCTGCATCGTCGAAGAGGTACTCCTTGAAGCGTCCTACGTGGGCGAAGTAGGAGAGGCGCACCCCCGCGTTCACGCGGAGCAGGTCGCTCACATCGTAATCGTCCTGGATGTAGACGGCGGCCTCATGGGCGCGGAGTTTCGAAGGGGTATCGATGTCGAATTCGGTCTCGCCGCTGGCCACATCCACGGTACTGGGTGTGTAGACGTGGTAGGTATAGTTGACTCCATACTTCAATTCATGACGAACAGAAGGGTACTGGTTGAAGTCCAACTTGATCCCATAGTCCTTGATGCCGCTGCTCAGCCCGAACTTGAAGTCATCTTGGCCTCCGGAGAAGCTGAACTGATAATCGCTGAAGATCGCTGTGGTGTTGAGGAAGAGCTTGGGGCCGAAGACGTGGTTCCACCGACCGCTCACCGTGGCATTACCCCAGGGTATCTTGAAGTTGGGGCTTCCGGGTTGGCTTCCCGATAGGTCGAACACGTCGCGACCGAAGTAGCCGCTAAGGAAGAAGCGGTCCTTGTCGCTCAGGCGGTAATTGGCCTTGGCGTTGATGTCGTAGAAGAAATATCCGCTGCCGGCGAACGCACCTTCTGGGTTGATGAAAGGCTTGGCGAGCACATCGATGTAGGTGCGGCGTGCACTGACGACGAACGAGCTTCGGTCCTTCACGATGGGGCCCTCTAAGGTCAGGCGGCTGCTGATGAGGCCGATACCACCTTGCCCGTGGAACTCCTTGTCATTGCCGTCCTTCATGGTGATGTCGAGCACGCTACTCGTTCGGCCACCGTAGTTGGCGGGCATGCCACCCTTGATCAGCTCGATGTTCTTCACGGCATCGGCGTTGAACACGCTGAAGAAGCCGAAAAGGTGGCTGGCGTTGTACACGGTGGCGTTGTCCAACAGGATCAGGTTCTGGTCCGGACCACCGCCGCGTACATAGAAGCCGCTGTTGCCTTCGCCGTTGCTCTTCACACCGGGCAGATATTGGATCGTCTTGAGGATATCAACTTCACCCAACAGCGCTGGAAGCGTGCTCAGCTTCTGCACATCCAGTTCCACCGTGCCCATCTGGGTGCTTTCGGTGTTCTTGGCCTTCTCGCCCACCACCTCGAATTCCTTGGCCACGATGGCTTTGGTGCGTGCATCCAGGTTCAGCTTCAGGTCCGCCTTCAGGTCCACCACCTGGCTACTCTCCTCGAAGCCCACATAGCTCATTACGATGGTGTACTTGCCGGGTGGCAGGTTGAGCACGTAGTACCCATACGTGTTGGTGGTGGTACCTGTCATGGTCTCCTTGGCATACACGTTCGCACCGATAAGGGTCTCACCGGTGGCCGCATCTTTCACATAACCGCTGATGGTAAGGTTCTCTTGGGCCTTGGAGAACAAACTACCCGAGAGGAGAACAAGAAGGAGCAACGAACGCATGGAGGGGCGGGGTGTGGAAAGCGGCGCAAAACTACCCGTGTTGGAGTGCGCGACCGACACCGGTCGTACAAGTCGGCTGCCATTGGTCACACAAACGCCTATTCACATCGGCTTGTTGAAGCAAAGGCGGGTGAATTCGCATTCAGGTGAAGATGCCGTAGCGTTGGCAGCGGACCTTTGCCGCAACTCTTACCAAGCCATGCAAGCCATTCTACGCAAATACAGCCCAGGCCTCATGACGGCCGCGATCTACACCGGGATCCTGCTCTTCGCACTGCTCTGCACGTTCGCCGGGCGCTGATCCGCTGTGCTATTCCCTCGGGATCGCTACATTTGCGCCCCCGAATGGTTTAACGCAGCCTTCGGGGTGGTTCAAAGCCACTTCCCTATGCGGGACATTTCCTCGGGGTGTAGCGCAGCCCGGTAGCGCACTTGCATGGGGTGCAAGGGGTCGCTGGTTCGAATCCAGTCACCCCGACTGAACAAAAAGCCATCTCCTCGGAGGTGGCTTTTTACGTTAAGCCTCAGATATGCCCTTGCACAGTCCTGATGTTGGCAACGCTGCCTCTTCCAAGAACAGACCGGAGGTGCGGCACCGTGATGGGATGAGCGTTCAAGTTTCCTACGCTGCGTGCATCTTTTCATCAGTATGGACGAACTGTTCATCTGATCCGGTGGACAAGCGTACAGCACACGGCTACCTTTGGCACCGCTCAATCTGCTCCCTTCTATGTTGCTCTTCCGCGTCGTTCCACCGTTGGTGGCTTCCTGTCTTTTGTTCTCCTGCGCCAACGATGGCCCTGTGGGGGAGACGAGCAAGCAGGAGGATGTTGCCGAACAACTCCAACCCATGGACCACCATAGTCATGCCCGACCCGATGAGGCGGTGATCACCCATTTGGACCTGAACGTGGCCGTGGATATGGAGGCGCAGAGGATAAGTGGAACGGCGCGCTATAGGATCAAGGACCACGGCAAAGGGCGTATCGTTCTGGATACCGATGGACTTAGCGTGGATGCGGTGACCGATGCGAAAGGCACTCCGCTAGAGTTCGCATTGGGCGACAGCACCTTTTTGGGCAGGCCGTTGGAAGTGAAGATCCCGGCAGGAACCGAAGCACTCAGCATCCAGTACCACTCCGGCCGAAATGCCAAGGCGCTACAATGGTTGGAGCCGCAACAGACCACGGACAAGAAGCACCCTTTCCTCTTCACCCAGGGGCAGGCCATTCTTACCCGCAGTTGGATCCCGATCCAAGATAGTCCTGGCATCCGGTTCACGTACGACGCCACTGTGAAGGTGCCGAATGACCTGATGGCCGTGATGAGCGCGACGAATCCGCAGCAGCGCACAATGGACGGCACATACACATTCCACCAGGAACAGCCCATTCCCGCCTATCTGATCGCGTTGGCCGTTGGCGATCTGGTCTTCCTTCCTGTGGACCAGCGTACCGGGGTATATGCTGAACGGAGCGTGGTGGAGAAGGCCGCCTGGGAGTTCGCCGATATGGGAACGATGCTGCGCACAGCGGAGGACCTGTACGGCCCCTATCGTTGGGGGCGGTACGATGTGATCGTGCTGCCACCGAGCTTCCCCTTCGGTGGCATGGAGAACCCATGCCTCACCTTCGCCACCCCTACGATCCTTGCGGGTGATCGTTCGCTCACGGCCTTGGTGGCACACGAGCTTGCGCACAGTTGGAGCGGTAACCTGGTGACCAACGCCACCTGGAACGACTTCTGGTTGAACGAAGGCTTTACGGTGTACTTCGAAAGCAGGATCTCCGAAGCCATTCACGGACCCGACTATGCGGGTATGTTGCAACAGCTGGGGCGTCAGGACCTGTTGGGTACCCTTGTGCAGATCGCGAACAGCAAGCACCCGGAGGACAGTAAGTTACGGTTGGACCTGAGCGGTCGCGATCCGGATGATGGAATGACGGAGGTGGCCTACGAGAAGGGCGCGGCATTCCTACGTCTGCTCGAAGCCCAAGTGGGTCGACCTAAGTTCGATGCGTTCATCAGGGACTATTTCGACCGATTCGCCTTCCAGAGCATGACCACGGACCGGTTCCTCGCTCACTTGCAGACCCACCTATTGGATCCGAACCAACTCCAGGTGAACGTGGTCGAATGGGTTGACGGTACTGGGTTACCGGCCAACGCCCCTACCCCGGAGAGCGACCGCTTCAACAAGGTGGAACTGGAGATCAGGCGCTGGGTGGAAGGCACCCCGGCGAAAGCGTTGGCCACTTCCGGATGGAGCACCTTCGAGTGGATGCATTTCCTCCGCCACCTCCCGAAGGAAATGACCGAGAAGCAAATGAACGAACTGGATGCAGCGTTCACCTTGACGAAGAGCGGCAACGCGGAGGTGCTTGCGGCCTGGTTCGAACAGTGCATCCGGAATGACCATGATGCGGCCTTCCCCCGGATGGATGAATTCCTGAACACCGTTGGTCGCCGCAAATTCTTGGTGCCATTGTACACACAAATGCTGGAGAGCGAGAAAGGCCGAGTGCTCGCCCAGACCATCTACAAGAGCGCACGGAAGAACTATCACTCGGTTTCCGTACAAACGATCGACGAGATCCTGGCGTGGAAGGACGACAAGCCGCCGGTGAATTTCTAAGCCGAAAGGTCTTGAACGAGAAAGGGCTGCCCGCAAGGACAGCCCTTTCTGATTCAACGTGGTCAGGGTCAGCGTGCGATCACCAACTGGTGCGTGCTGGTCGGCACTCCGTCAAGCGCAAGGCGAACGATGTAGTTGCCATTGCTCAGCTCGCCGAGGTCCATTTGATGCATGAAGTTGCCGGCAGCGCGGGTTCCGAGGATTTCGGTACTCACCACGCGGCCCAGTGCGTCGAGGATGTCAAGGTCCAGTGCACCGGTCGTGTTCAATGCGAGGTCCACGGTTACTGGACCGATCGCAGGAATCGGGAAGATGCCCTTCACGGCAGCGTTGGTGTTCTCGTTCACGCTAACCAAAGCACATGCGGCGGTCTGAATGTTACTACCAGCGGGGAAAGCCGCCACGAAGGACTGCAGGTTGACGATCGGCCAGATGTCCGCGTTCTTCAATTGGTTGTCGGGGCCGATGAGGCAATAGGTGGGGTAGGCCACGGGGTTGAACGCACCATCCACAGTCGCACAACCGCCTTCGATACCGATGGCTGGCGAATGCCTGAAGGATCCACCATAGGTCGCCTCGAACGCATCCACCGCAGCATTGTTATCCGTGCCATTGTTGACCGAGATCACATACAGATCCGCACTGTTGCATCCGTAGGTCTCATGCATCTCGTTGAAGATGGGTTGCGTGGCCTAGCAGGGTGGGCAGGTGTCGAAGAAGAAATCGAGGATCACATGTTTGCCTGAGGCGGTGATCTCGTACAGGTTGTGCTCGTTGCCCTGTGTATCGGTCACCGTGAAGTCATCCACGACCTCGCCGACGTTATAACCTTGGATCTGGGCGTTCACACCTGAGAAGGCGAGGAACGCAACGAAAGAAGTGAGTAATTTCCCTTGCATGCGTAGTTGGTTTTGGGGTTTCGACCTCCAAGATGGTCCATTGCTGACGGGAAAGCGCATTGAATTGGCTCCACGATGGCAAAGCCAAAATGCGGCTCACGGGATCAATCGACCCAAAAGCACCGGTTCCAGTGCATGCCCACCGGTGAATCGGTGGAGGCGATATTGGACCCCTGCGGCCTCGAGCCGGGCTGTGGTGGCTTGCGATTCCTTCTCACCGGCGAATGGATCCTCACTACCCAGGACAACCTCCACCGTCAGATGTGCCCAGGCCGTTCGCAATTCCGCGAAAGTGGGTTCAGGAGGTAAGGATCCAGCCCAGAGCACCATTCGATCCATTTTGGTCTTTCCGAGCAAGGACCACCGGCAGGCCGTGGCGACGCCTTGGGAGAAGCCCAGGACATGGATCGGCACGTCGGTTCGCTCGCCGCGCAGCTCTTTTACGAGCGCATCGAGGTAGCCCAGCTGATCCGTGATCTCATTCTCCCGGTCCTCTCGGGTCATCCACGTGGCACCTACGCGGTTATGAGCTTCGTCCAAGTAGAACCGGTTGAGCGCTTCGGGGGCTGCGATGGCCACGCCTTCTTCAAGTCCTTCGAACTTGGTCAGGAAGTATCGAGCCAACTGGCCATAACCATGTAGGACGATCCAGATCGCCCGGGCCTTGGTCGGATCTCCCAGCACGTGGTACCGTGCCGTGCGACGCACCTGGATGTGTCGTTGTTCCAAAGTCTAGTAGGCCAGAAGTCGATCCAGCGCTTCACGCACCTTATCTGCGCTCGGGATCATGGCAGCTTCCAACGTGCTATTCAGTGGAATGGCGGGCATGTCCACGGAGCCGAGCGTGCGAACAGGGGCATCGAGGTGCTCGAAGCAGGCATCGCCGATCCGTGAGGCGAGCGCTTGTGCGAACGAATTGGTGAGTTGTTCTTCCGTGAGCACCAAGCAACGGCCGTGACGTTTTGCAGCTTCCATCACCGTCTCTTCATCCAAGGGCACCAAGGTGCGTAGGTCGATGATGGTGATGCGTCCAGCGAATTCCTTCGCAGCCGCTTTTGCCCAGTACACGCCCATGCCATAAGTGACCACCACAGCGGCCTTCCCGTTGGCGATCTGCTGGGCATCGGCCTCCTGCACGATCCGCGCCTTTCCGAAGGGGATGATATAGTCGGCGGCGGGTTCGATGGTCTTCGCCTCCTCGGTGCCCTTGATCTTGCTCCAATAGAGGCCCTTGTGCTCGAGCATCACCACGGGATTCGGGTCGTGGTAAGCGGCCTTCATCAATCCTTTGAGGTCTGCTCCGGTGCTGGGGTAGGCGATCTTGATGCCCTTGATGTTGCACAGCACGCTCTCCACGCTGCTGCTGTGGTAGGGGCCGCCACTTCCGTAGGCCCCGATGGGTACGCGGATGATGCAGCTGACCGGCCATTTGCCCACGGTGAGGAAGCAGCTACGGGCCACTTCGGTGAAGAGTTGGTTGAGCCCAGGCCAGATGTAATCGGCGAACTGCACCTCCACGATGGGCTTCAGGCCAACAGCG
>DAOORM010000046.1:0-9934 GCA_035389265.1 Flavobacteriales bacterium
TGCATGCCGTCCTCATCGTTTGGTGCAACGATGAGGACGGCATGCATGTGCTGGACTTCTCGGATCCACAGCAACCGGTACTGTTGGGGGCGATCACGACCTATTCCAACGCGGGCTACAACCACAGCGGCTGGATGAACGATGATGGAACGCTCTACGTGATGGCCGATGAGACCCATGGATCGCCGTTGAAGTTCATCGATGCTACCGATGTGACGGACCTCGAGGTGGGAAGCACCGTCACAACGGGCGTACACCCGACATCCGTGGTACACAATCCGTTCTTCACGGGGAATACGGTACATGTGGCCTACTACCACGATGGGTATTGGTCTTGGGACTTGAGCGATCCGGACCAACCGGTACTGCTCGGTTTCTATGACACGAATCCGTCGCCCAACGGGACCACGTTCAAGGGCGCTTGGGGCGTATATCCCTTCCTGCCTTCCGGCAATATCCTTGTCAGCGATATGCAGACAGGTCTTTGGGTGTTCCAAACCGACTTCAGCACCTCTTCTGGTGACTGGCCGGCTCCTCCGTCGTTCCGCATACACCCGACGATCACCGAGGGGCCTGTATTCGTTGACCGTCTTGATGAACGCACACGATCAACACAGGTCGAAGTGATCGCATCGAACGGCGCTGTGCTTCACCAACAGAATGGGACTAGCACAAGCCGAATGGAACTGGACCTTTCGACCTATCCGGACGGCTTTTACCTGATCGCCATCGACCAAGCTGGAGAACGATCGGTTCAACGGGTGATCAAGCGCAACCGACCATGAGCCATTGGAGCGAACGATACGAACTGGTGGTGGGGCTCGAGGTACATGCCCAACTGATCACCGATAGCAAAGCGTACAGCAGCGACCCGAACGCCTATGGCGACCACCCGAACACGAATGTGAGCGTGATCACCTTGGGTCATCCGGGCACCTTGCCGGTGGCGAACAAGAAGGTGATCGAACTGGCGGTGCGCATGGGACTGGCCACGAATTGCACCATCGCGCCGTGGATGCACTACGCCCGCAAGAACTACTTCTATCCCGACCTGCCGAAGGGCTACCAGATCACCCAGGACAATACCCCGATCTGTACGAAGGGGTTCGTGGACATCCCGAACAGCAGGAGGGATGCTGACGCCTCACGAGATCCCGTCGCTCCGCTCGGGATAACTCGTATCGGCATCACTCGAATCCACATGGAGGAGGATGCGGGCAAGAGCATCCACGACGTGGATCCCTTCAACACCCTCGTGGACCTGAATCGCGCGGGTGTGCCGTTGATCGAGATCGTGAGCGAACCGGACATCCGCAGCGGACAAGAGGCCTACGACTACTTGGTGGAGATCCGTCGACTGGTGCGCTACCTGGACATCTGCGACGGCAACATGGAGGAAGGCAGCCTGCGATGCGATGCCAACATCAGCCTTCGACCGAAAGGCGTTGAACAATTCGGCACGCGCTGCGAAGTGAAGAACATGAACAGCTTCCGTAACGTGATGCGCGCGATCGAGTACGAGGCGCAACGGCAAAGCGAAATGCTGGATGCAGGCGGGGTGATCCATATGGAGACCCGCACTTTCGATGCGGCGAAAGGCACCACCATCGGCATGCGGAGCAAGGAGCTCGCGCATGATTACCGGTACTTCCCCGAGCCCGACCTGCAACCGATCACGGTGAGCGAGGCGATGAAGGAAGCCATCCGCCGGGAGATGCCACCACTGCCGCGCGAACTACGGGCGAAGTACACCACGACACTTGGCCTGAGCGATTACGATGCCGGGATCCTCACCGACGACAAGGCCACCGCACTCTATTACGAAGGTGTGATCGCCCATACGGCCAACTACAAAGGCGCCGCCAACTGGGTGATGGGCGATGTCCGCAGCTGGATGAACGAGCGCGGGCTCACCATGGAGCAATTCCCCATCAGCGCGGAGCGGCTTGCGGGCTTGGTGCAGCTGATCGATGCTGGACAGGTGAGTCACAGCATTGCCAGCCAGAAGCTCTTTCCGGCCATGTTGGAGGATACCACGTTGAGCGCTGCAGAGCTCGCGGCCAAGCACGATCTGGTGCAGCGCACCGACGAAGGATTGATCGAAAGCATCATGCAACAGGCTATGGCAACTTATCCCGATAAGGTGGAAGCCTATCGCAGCGGCAACAAAGGGCTGCTTGGACTGTTCATGGGCGAAGTGATGAAAGGAACCAAAGGCAAGGCCGACCCCAAGCGTGCGAACGAAGTGGTCCGCCGTATACTCGAACAGAACTGATGGAACGCATGACACGCAACTCGATCCTGGGCATCGCACTGCTCACCCTCATGGCCTGCGGCGCCGGCAGTGGCGGCCGCAACATCGACATCACCGTGGAAGGCGGTGGTGGACGCACCGTGTACTTCAACCGCTTCGAGAACAGCCGACCTGTTCCCGTGGATTCCGTGAAGCTCGATAGCGACGGCAAGGGCACCATCAACGTGCCTGTGCTATCGCTCGACTTCTACCAACTCGCCCTGGATAACGACAAGGTTGTGCTGGCGTTGGACAGTACGGAAAGCGTGAAGGTGGATGCATCCCTCGGACTCCTGTCCTTGCCGAAGTCGGTGACCGGCTCGGCGAACAGCGAAGCGCTGCACAACTTCTACCGCGATGCGAAGACCTTCGATGATGAACGCGAGAAACTGCGCGCAGCCATCGCCACCAACGGCGACACGGCGCTGATCCGCCAGTTCAACGGACTGAATGCCAACTTCTACGAGAAGTGCAAAGCCTTCGCCATGGAGCACGCCTCTTCTCCCGCCGCGCTCGCCGCTCTAGGGAAACTCGATATGCAACGTGAGCTGCCACTCTTCAAAGCGGTGCGCGATAGTTTGCGTAAGACCATGCCGCGTTCGGGCTTCTTCGCCATGATGCGCGACCAGGTGGACCGGTTGGAGCAGCAGGAGATCGTGCTGAAGATGCAGGAGGAGGAGATGAAGCGGTTGAGCAACATGGTGCCTGTGAATGGCCAAGCGCCTGAGATCAGTCAGCAGACCCCCGAAGGCGATACTTACTCATTGAGCCAGCTGCGCGGCAAGGTGGTGCTGATCGACTTCTGGGCCAGCTGGTGCCGCCCCTGCCGCATTGAGAACCCCAATGTGAAGAAGGTCTACGCGAAGTATGCATCGAAAGGCTTCGAGATCCTGGGCGTTTCACTGGACCGCGACCATGCGGCATGGGTGAAAGCGATCAAGGACGATGGCCTGCCGTGGAAGCATGTGAGCGATCTGGGCTTCTGGAACAACGCTGCTGCCCAGCAATACGGTGTGCAGAGCATCCCCTACACCGTGCTGGTGGACCGCGAGGGCAACATCATCGAGAAGGGACTTCGCGCGCATGACCTCGATGCCAAGCTCGCCGAGATCCTCGGGTCATGAACCGCATCCGTTGCATCCATTACTTGAGCGGGCTCCTCGGCCCGCTCTTGGCATTCGGGCAAGGCTATTTCCAACAACAAGTCGACTACCGGATCGATGTGCGGCTGGATGACAAGGTCCATGTGCTGCATGGACAGGAACAGTTCGCGTACCAGAACAATAGCACGACCACATTGGACACCCTGTGGATCCACTTGTGGCCGAACGCGTACAAGGACAGGAACAGCGCGTTATGCCACCAACTGGACCAGAGCGGGGAACTCGACCTGCACTTCGCCACCGAAGAAGAACGGGGTTGGATCGATAGCCTGGCCTTCACCGAGAACGATGCGAAGGTCACCTGGGGCTACCATCCAACGCATCCGGATATCGGGTGGATCAAATTGAACGCCCCACTTGCTCCAGGCGGGCAAGTGCGTATCGGCACACCGTTCCGGGTGAAGATCCCGGATGGGAAATTCTCGCGACTTGGGCACACTGGACAGGCGTACTACATGACGCAGTGGTTCCCAAAACCGGCCGTGTTCGATATGAAAGGCTGGCACGCCATGCCCTACCTCACCCAAGGTGAATTCTACAGCGAGTTCGGCTCGTTCGATGTTTCCATCACCCTTCCTGCGAACTACGTGGTGGGCGCTACCGGCGTTCTCCGAACACCAACGGAGCGTGAACTCATGGACCGGATGGCCTCACCCGAGTGGCTGTATCCGGAAGCCTTGAGGAACATCAACTGGAGCAATGGCACTTTGCAGGATGCGTTCCCTGTATCGGCAGAGGAGATGAAGACGATCCGTTTCACGCAGGACCGTGTGCACGACTTCGCATGGTTCGCTGACAAACGCTTCATCGTGCGCAAGAGTGAAGTGGCGCTGCCGAAGAGCGGACGCACCGTGAAGACCTGGGCGCTCTTCACACCGAAGAACGCTGAACTCTGGAGCGATGCCGTGAGCTACGTGAACGAGAGCGTTCGGTTCTACAGCGAGTGGGTGGGTGAATATCCTTACGATGCCTGCACGGCGATCGATGGCACCATCAGCGCAGGAGGCGGCATGGAGTATCCGATGATCACCATCATCGGGGACATGAGCGATAAGCGGTCGTTGGATAACGTCATCGCACATGAAGTGGGGCATAACTGGTTCTACGGGATCCTGGGGAGCAACGAACGCGACCACGCCTGGATGGACGAAGGCATGAACAGTTTCCTGGAACTGCTCTACATGCGCGCACGTTATCCCGGCAACGGGTTATCCATCGCGGGGCTTGGCTTCCTGACCAACGCACTGAGTGATACGAAGGACGGACACCGTTATCAGAACGAACTGATGTACCGCTTCAACGCGCGGCGCAATCTGGACCAAGCGCTCTCACTCACCTCAGCCGACTTCACCCCCACCAACTATGGCTGCATGGTGTATTCGAAAAGCGCGCTGATCTTCGACCACCTCAACGCTTACCTCGGTGATGAGGTGATGAAGCGATGCCTGAATTACTACTTCGATGTATGGAAGTTCAAGCATCCGCAGCCGGGGGATGTGCGCGAGGTGTTCGAGCGAGAGAGCGGGAAGGACTTGAGCTGGGTCTTCGATGAGATGATCGGCACTCGATCGGTCTTCGATCCCAAAGCTTGGAAACTGGAGAAGAGGCTTGATGGCCAAGGCATGAAGCTCTCCGTTCATGGGAAGAGCATTTTTGATACACCACTGCCTGTCACTGCTTATGCGGGGGCTGATAGTCTGGGCACCAAGTGGATCCTGCACGGCAAAGCGGGGACGGAGAGCACGCACGACCTGGATTGGCCGAACGCCGATCGCATCCGCATCGATGCGGTCAACCGCACGCTCGACCTCGATCGGCGGAATAATGCTGTGCGAGCGAATGGGATCCTCAAACGTTGGACCCCTCTGCGTTCCAGATGGTTCATCGGATTGGAAAAGGAAGACAAGCGATCGGTCTTCTTCACACCGATCCCGGCGTGGAATGGGAACGATGGATGGCAGCTGGGTGCGGCCTTCCACAACATGAGCTTTCCCACACAGCGGACAAGGTGGGCGGTGGCTCCGTTATATGGTCTAGCCAGTGAACGCCTGGGGGGTGCTGGCCGCATCGAACACCACTTCGATCGCCTGCGCAGCCCACTATTCCAGAACATCACGCTGGGGCTGAGTGCCCGATCCGCTTCGGAGTTCCGCGATAACCGGGATCTGGCCTGGTTCAGCAAGCTCTCACCCTATCTGCACCTCGACCTACGGCGCGAACCATTGAATAGACCCTGGGAGCATCGCATCAGCGTACGCGGGGTGTTCCTCCAGAACGAGGCGCGTTTCATCGGCACCGATGGATCCACCTTGCGCGGATCGGATAGCCGGTCCTACACGGAAGTCCAATACCGCGCGGAGAACAAGAGCAAGCTGCACCGCTCGCTGGTGCTTCCGACCGTAACGCGTGAGGCGAACTTCCTGCGGGCCTCCCTCGAACTGCGCCAGGCCTTCGCTTTGAACGACCGCAACGACGAGATCCGCTTCCGTGCGTTCATGGGCACCTTCCTGTGGAAACGTGACGACCGCCTGTACAATGGCCTGCATGCGTGGGGCCTGACCTGGGGGACACAGGATATGCTCTACGACCACGCCTACTTCGAACGGAACGCGCGTGACGAATTCACCGCCCGTCAATACCAGACGCAACAAGGGGCCTTCAAGACACCATTCTTGCAAGGCGGTAGTGAAACCTGGATCGGCGCTTTGAACATGGAGATCGATGTGCCCATTCCTCTGCCGCTAGCACTCTTTGGCAGTGTTGGCATGGTGCCGATCACCCGGATAACCCCCGATGGCCGCAGCACCGCAACAGCTACCTACTACGAAGCCGGCGTCGGCATCACCGCGGTCCGCGATGTACTGGAAGTCTGGATACCCTTGGTGGTGAGCGACAGGATCGCCGACGAGGAGGAATTCCTCGATCGCTCCTTCACGGACAGGATCCGTTTCATCTTCGCGTTGGACAAGTTGGATCCCACCCGCGCCATCCGTAACCTGAAACCGTGAACACCCGCATCTACTTCCTCGGCGACTTCCACTTGGGAGTGCCTGATGTGGCGAAGAGCCTCGCGCGGGAAAAACGGATCATCGCGTTCTTGGACGAAGCGGTGAAGGATGCCACGGAGATCATCCTTATGGGCGACCTCTTCGACTTCTGGTTCGAATACAAGTACGCGGTGCCAAGGGGCTATGTGCGCTTCCTGGGCAAGCTCGCCGAGCTGACCGATCGTGGCATTCCGGTACACCTATTCATCGGCAACCACGACATGTGGATCTTCGACTATGTGCCGAGGGAGACCGGTGTGATCGTACACCGCGAGCCGATCGAACGGACCATTGACGGCAAGAAGTTCCTGATCGGTCACGGTGATGGACTTGGCCCCGGTGATCACGGCTACAAGTTCATCAAGAAGGTGTTCCGCAACCCCGTGTGCCAGTGGTTGTTCGCGCGCATGCACCCCAACTTCGGCCTCTGGCTCGGAGATTTCTGGAGCGGCCGTAGCCGCAAGAAGAGTTACGAGAACGACCGTAAGTGGTTGGGCGAGGACAAGGAGTGGCTGGTGCAATACTGCAAGGAGCAACTCACCAAGACCCACTACGACTACATGCTCTTCGGGCACCGCCACCTACCGATCGACCTAGAGGTGGAGCCCGGTGCGCGCTACATCAACCTCGGCGATTGGATCACCTACTTCACCTACGGCGTGTTCGATGGAACGGAAGTGAAGCTGATGAAGCGCGTGGGTGATGGGACGCTGAGCGCCGATGTACAGATCACAGGCGGACCTGCTGTGTAGTTGGCTGGTTTGAGTTGATCGGCCAGCAACTACTACCTAGGAACTACTTCCCCAACCGCGCAACCAGATCCACCAACCGGCTGCTGTAACCGTACTCATTGTCGTACCAGCCCATGATCTTCACCATGTTGCCTACGACGCTGGTGAGCTGCGCGTCGAAGATGCAGCTGTTGGGGTCTCCCACGATATCCACGCTGACGATGGGGTCTTCGGTGTAGCGCAGGATGCCTTTCAACTTGCCTTCGGCGAGCTGCTTGAAGTGTGCGTTGATCTCTTCAGCTGTCTTCAGGTTCTTCACGCGCACGGTGATGTCGGTGATCGATCCATCAGGAACGGGTACGCGGATGCCACCGCCACCGAGGCGACCGTCCAATTCCGGAAAGATGCGCGTGATGGCTTTCGCAGCGCCGGTGGTCGTGGGCACCATGCTCACGGCTGCGGCGCGTGCGCGGCGCAGGTCCTTGTGCGGTGCGTCATGCAGGCGTTGGTCGCCGGTGTAGCTGTGTACGGTGGTGATGAAACCGTCCTCGATGCCGCAGAGGTCGCGGATGCCCATGATCATCGGAGCCGCGCAGTTCGTTGTGCAACTCGCGTTGGAGATGATCACATCGGTGGACTCCAGCAGATGATCATTCACGCCGAGCACAACGGTCTTGATGTCGGCATCTTTCGCAGGTGCAGAGAGCACCACCTTCTTCGCGCCGGCTTTGATGTGTGCCATCGCGGTCTCGCGTGTGAGGAAGTGGCCGGTGCATTCGATCACCACATCGATGTTGAGCTTCGCCCATGGCAACGCCGCTGGATCCTTCTCGGAAAATGCCTGCACTTTCTTTCCACCAAGGATCAGGTGCTGATCATCGTAGCCGACCTCGCCTTGGAACACGCCATGCACGGAGTCGTACTTGAACAGATGCGCCAGGGTCTTGTTGTCCGTGAGGTCGTTCACGGCGACAAGCTCGATGTCCTTGCGTTCCTGGAGGATGCGGGCAGTGACACGTCCGATACGACCGAATCCGTTGATGGCGATGCGCATGTCAGTTGGTAGTTGGAGGCGTTGGGTGTTGGTGAATGTTGGGTGTTGAATTGATCCGTTGGGTGATTTTCAACCCTCGACCGATTCAACCTTCAACACACAACCCATTCAAAACAAATGCTTCTCGGCGTGGTAGCTGCTGCGCACGAGAGGGCCGCTCTCCACGAAACGGAAACCCTTGGCCATACCCACTTCCTTGAAGCGTGCGAAGCGATCGGGGTGGATGAATTCGGCGACCTCCAGATGCTTCTTGGTGGGCTGGAGATACTGGCCCAGCGTGAGGATGTCGACACCAACACTGCGCAGGTCGTCCATGCTCTCCTCCACCTCCTGATCCGTTTCGCCGAGGCCGAGGATGATGCCGCTCTTGGTGCGCAGGCCGGCACGTTTGGCACGCATGAGCACTTCGAGGCTGCGGTCGTACTTGGCTTGGATCCGCACTTCCTTGGTGAGGCGGCGCACGGTCTCCAGGTTGTGGCTGAGGATGTCCGGAGCTGCGTCGGTGACCACAGCAAGGTTCTCCCACTTCCCTTGGAAATCAGGGATCAGCGTTTCCATCGTCGTAGTGGGTGTACGCCGACGGATGGCGCGGATGGTGCGCGCCCAGATGTCGCTGCCGCCGTCCTTCAGATCATCGCGGTCCACACTGGTGATGACGCAATGTTTCACCCCCATCAGCTCTACACTGCGGGCCACGCGTGCGGGCTCGAAGGGATCCACCGCTTCGGGCCTGCCGGTGGCCACGTTGCAGAAGCCGCAGCTCCGCGTACACACATTGCCGAGGATCATGAAGGTGGCGGTACCAGCTCCCCAGCACTCGCCCATGTTGGGGCAGTTGCCGCTTTGACAGATGGTGTGGAGCTTGTGCTCGCTCACGATGCTGGCCACCTTGCGGAAGTTCTCACCGGTCGGAAGCTTCACCCGCAGCCAATCGGGTTTGCGCACACGCTCCGTTCCTTCCACTGCTGCTACGTTCTCGCTCATTGCACGAACTTCTTACCGAATTGTAGGGCTAGATAGAACTGGAAGAAGAACTGCTTGTTGCGCACGCCTTCCAATTCCGCCATGATGGGCACGGTCTTCTGGTAAACATCAACCATGGCGCCGACCTCCAAGCCCTTGAGACCGGTGGTCTCGGTGGAATATTCGAAGCTCAGCGCCACCCGCCCGAAACCACCGAGGTAAGGCTTCATCTCACCCACACCATTGAACCACGTGGCCCGCCCATAGATGTTCTGCACATCGTGGATGGCGGGATCGTAACGTTCCACGGCGATGTTCTCATAGGGTATGCGGTCCGGCTTGCCGATCTGGAGATAGACCGGTTTCACCAATCCGATGGACGGACCGATCCCCCAGATGAAATTGACTTCGGCACCTGAACGCCGGATCTTATCGGTGAGTTGCAGTTTACGGCCGTAGGTGGGACGCAGGATCAGTAGTGCGTTGGACTTGCCATAGAAGTACCCACGCGCATCCTCGTAATAGGGATTGAAGCTCTTGACCTCCTTGGGATGCTTCATGCCGACCACTTCGATACCGAGCAGGCGACGGTCACGTGCGGTGTTGTACTTGGCGTGGTAGAACTGCAGTCCCCAGCCATCGCCGTGGAGGAGTATGCCTCCGTACAGCTCCCGTTTGTAGGG
>DAOORM010000047.1:0-9907 GCA_035389265.1 Flavobacteriales bacterium
CAGGTTAGATCGGGGCACGATGCGCTCATCCAGCCCGGTCACCACTCATCACAACGGAAACATTATTTAGTGCAAAACGTTTCCAGTGTGTTCGGATCGCCATAGGTTTGCACCCCGATCCGAAAAGGACCGCCGGAGAACGGCCATGGAGCCCAAGAAGAAGGACATCCTGGAGCAGGCGCTGAAGCTCTTCATGCGCTTCGGCATCAAGAGCATGACCATGGATGATGTGGCCACGCAGCTCCGGATCAGCAAGAAGACGCTATACGAGTTTTTCTCCGACAAGAACGACTTGGTGGAGCAAGTGGTGGTGGGGGTGTGCAAGCACCACCGCATCACGATCGAGGCCATCTGCGAACGCGGGCTCAACGCCATCGACGAGAACCACGAGATCACCAAATTCATCGTGGCGCAGATCGGTGGGGTGCACCCTAGCGTGCAGTTCGATCTACAGAAGTACCACCCCAAAGCGTGGAACATCCTGGATGAGACCGAACGCACGGACATCTATCGTTGTGTGAGCTCCAACCTGAAGAAGGGCTTGAAGGAGGGCCTCTATCGGGATGATCTGGATGTGGAGGTGATCACACGGCTCTACATCGCCCGAATGGATGCCACGTGGGACGGCCAGGTCTTCCCGCAGGACCAGTTCAACATCAGCGAAGTGCTTTGGAAGCATTTCGAATACCACATCCGGGGTATCGCCAGCAAGAAGGGTCTGGACTACCTGGAGAAGAAAGTGAAGAAAGAACGACCATGAGATCGATAGCCATCATTATCAGCCTGGCCATGGCCACCACCATGGCCGCCCAAGGTCCTGTGAGCCTTAGCCTGCAACAGGCCCTGGACCTGGCCGCCAAGCAGAGTTATGCCGTGCAGGCCAGCGAGCTGGAGGCGGAGAAGTCGCGCGCCAAGGTGAAGGAGATCACGGCCATCGGTCTACCGCAGATCAACGGCGAGGTGCAGCTCCAGAACTTCATCGATGTGCCCACGCAGCTGATCCCGAACTTCTTCTCGCCGCCCGGCACCGGTGGCCCGGAGTTCATCGCCGCGCAGTTCGGCCTGCCGTGGAACGCCAGCGCTGGCGCCACCTTATCGCAGCTCATCTTCGACGGCAGCTACATCATCGGCCTCAAGGCCACGCGGGCCGTGGCCGAGCAGAGCCAGCAGGAATTGGAGAAGGCCGCTGCCGACGCCCGCAACCAAGCCGCGAAAGCCTATTTCGGTGTGCTCAGCGCAGAGGAGGGTGCGCGGTTGGCCGGCGAGGGCATTCCCCTGCTGGAGAAGAGCCTGGTGGAGGTCGGTGCCATGCGCGATGCGGGCTTCATGGAATCCATCGATGTGGATCGTATCACCATCCAACTCGAACAGGCCAAGACCTTGCAGCGCAGCTTCCAGCAACAGGCCTCCGTAGCGCGCATGATGCTCGCCCTCGCCTTGGGCATTCCGCAAGGCACCCCGATCACCTTGACCGATGATCTGGACAAGATCCTGAGCGATCCGAATGAGACGGCATTGAGCGAGATGGCCTTGGAGCCCGCCAACCACATCGAACAGCAAGTGGCCGAGAATATCGTGTTGCTCTCCGACCTGCAGCGCAAGAACGAACGCAGCAAGGCGCTTCCATCACTTGGTGGTTTCCTTTCACACCAGCAAGTATGGAACGGGCCCGACTTCGATCCCGGAGGCAAGTATCAGTTCTATCCCACCACGCTATGGGGCCTTAAGCTGACGGTGCCCATCTTCAGCAGCACGAGCCGCATCCAGAAGGTGAAGCAGGCCAGCTTGGCTCTGAAACAGGCCGAGGTGAACCGCACCGCCACCACCGAAAGACTGAAGGTGTTCGCCGAACAGAGCCGCACCCAGGCCCGCACGGCCTTCGACAACTTCAAGACCGAAGAGCGTAGTATGGCCTTGGCCAAGAGCATCTTCGATCGCACCAGCATCAAGTTCACCGAGGGTGCTGCGGCCAGCTTCGAGCTCACTCAGGAACAGGGCAATTACTTGATGGCCCAACAGACCTACATCCAACGCGTGGTCGAGCTGCTGATGGCCCGCGCCGACCTGCGCAAAGCGCTCGACCTCTACTGAACCACCTCCTGCATAACCGAAGATGAAGAACATCCTCCTCCCCCTCACCATTGCCGCACTGCTCGTCGCTTGCGGAGCAGCCGCACCGGAAGGTGAGATCGGCCAGAAGAAAGCTGAGCTGGAAACGCTTAAGACGAGCTACAAGGAGCTTGCCTTGAAGATCAAGGACCTGGAGACCTGGATCGCGGCGAATGATAGTAATGCGGTGCGCAATTTGCCCGTGGTTACCGCTCAGGCCTTGTCCGTAGGTCCGTTCACGCACTACGTGGATGTGCATGGGACCGTACGTGCGGATCAGGCTGCTGCCTTATACTCGGGTGGTGGTCGAGTGCGGCGCATCCTCGTTAGCCCCGGTGATCGCGTGCGCACCGGGCAGCTGATCATCAGCATCGACAACGACCTGGCCGCTGAGCAGATCCAACAAGCCGAGGCCGCATACGAACTGGCTCGTACGGCTTTCGAGAAGCAACAGTCGCTTTGGAACCAGAAGATCGGCAGCGAGATGCAGTTCCTTCAGGCCAAGAGCCAGAAGGAGCAGGCTGAAGCAGGTCTTGCAGCCGTGCGCGAGCAACAACGGCTCACGAACATCACAGCGCCGTTCGATGGCACGGTGGACGACATCATGGTACGCGTTGGTGACATGACAAGCCCCATGCAGCCCGCTGCACGCGTGGTGAATCTTAGCGGGGTGCAGCTGGAAGCGGATGTGCCCGAGGGTTACCTGCGCACGGTGCGGTCAGGTGCGCCGGTGAAGGTCCACTTCCCTTCGATCGGGGATACATTGACCGCTGAACTCGCTCATGTGGGCCAATTCATCGATCCGAGCAATCGCACGTTCAAGGTCTCCGTTCGGGTGCCTAATGGTGAGCAGATGATGCGTCCGAACCTCCTCAGCGACATCAGCATCCAGGACTTTCACACGGATAGTGCGTTGGTATTGCCCAGCCGAGCCGTGTTGCAGGATGTGAATGGCAACAATTACATCTACGTATTGGATCGCGGTACAGGCGACGAGGCCAAGGCCCGCAAGGTGTTGGTGCATCGAGTGAGCGAATACAAAGGCCGCCTGAGCGTTACGCCGGTGGAACCGGGCGGACTCAAAGGCGGCGAGATGATCGTGGATGAAGGCGCCAAGAACGTGAGCGACGGCCTGGCTGTGCGCATTGCGAACAATTGATCAGACCATGAGCACCAACGATATCGAGAAGGACCTGCACGGGCCCGAACGCCAGTTCGCCATCACCACCTGGGCGGTGAACAACCGCACCACGGTGATCGTGCTCACTATCCTCATTTGCATCCTGGGTATTCGCGCCTATTTCGTGATGCCCAAGGTGAGCTTCCCCGATGTGGTCACACCCGAGGTGTTCATCGCTACACCGTACAACAGCAGTTCGGTGGTCGACATCGAAAAGCTGATCACCAAGCCGATCGAGAAGGAGCTCAACACCATCACCGGGGTGGATGAGATCAAGAGCACCAGCGTGCCCAATTTCAGCTCCATCCACATCAAATTCGACTACAGCGTTACACCCACCGAAGCATTACGCAAGGTTAAGGATGCGGTGGACAAGGCCCGGGGTGATGCCAATTTCCCGACCGATCTGCCCGCAGAGCCGAACGTATTCGAGATGAACTTCTCCGAGCTCATGCCGGTGATGAACATCAACCTCAGTGGCGACTATCCCATGGAGCAGTTGCACGAGTATGCCAAGCACTTGGAGGACCGCATCGAGGACCTGAACGAGATCAACAAGGTCGAGATCCGCGGCGTGCCAGAGCGTGAGGTGAAGGTGAGCGTTGACCTGGCCTCCATCGAAGCGCTCCAACTGAACTTCGACGATATCGCCAATGCCCTGCGCAGTGAGAACCTGACGATGAGCGGTGGTGACATCCTGACCAAGGATCAACGCCGCAGCGTGCGCGTGATCGGCGAGTTCGTGGACATGGAGCAGATCCGGAACATCGTGGTGAAGAACGAGGGCCAGCGCGAGGTAAGGCTGCGCGATGTGGCCGACGTGACCTTCGGCTTCAAGGAACCCGAGAGCTTCGCCCGTGAGTATGGAAAGAGCGTGGTGATGCTGGACGTGATCAAACGCGCCGGTGAGAATCTTCTTGATGCCAGTGACAAGATCAACGCCATCATCAAGGAGGACCATGGCACCGTGCTGCCCAAGGACCTCAACATCTCCCTCACCAGTGACCAGAGCGATCAGACGCGCGTGAGCGTGGATGAGCTGATGAACCACATCGTGTTGGGTGTGATCCTCGTAGTGGGCGTGCTAATGCTCTTCCTGGGCCTGCGGAATGCGCTCTTCGTGGGTCTGGCCATCCCCATGTCCATGTTCATCTCCTTCACGTTGCTCAACGCGTTCGGGGTCACTTTGAACATGATGGTGCTTTTCGCCCTGATCCTTGCACTCGGTCGTTTGGTGGACGACGGTATCGTGATCGTGGAGAACATCCACCGCCATATGACCAACGGCGAACCCGCATTGAAGGCCACACGGCTCGCCGTGGGGGAGGTGACCATGCCGATCATCGCGGCCACCACGGCCACGGTGATGGTTTTCGTGCCCTTGCTTTTCTGGCCGGGGATGATGGGTGAGTTCATGAAATACCTGCCCATCACCTTCATGATCGCTTTGGCCAGCTCGCTCTTCGTGGCGTTGGTGGTGAACCCGGCACTGGCCTCCAAGTTCATGAAGGTGGAAGAGGAGCACATGCCCACCAAGAAGATGTGGCGTCTGGCGATCATCCTGACCATCGTGGGCGCTGTGGTGGGTGCACTGGGAGCGGGGGCGCAGAGCAAAGGCCTGTTCGGTCTTGGCATGCTCACCATCTTCTTCGGGGTCATGGGTGTGGCCAACGAGAAGCTGTTCGTTCCCGCGGCCAACTGGTTCCAGTTCAAGTGGCTGCCCCGGCTGGAAGCCCGGTACGAACGGTTGCTGCGGTATGCGCTCGTGAAGCATCACCCCCGCACCTTCCTCTTCGGGACCTTCGGCCTGCTGATCCTCGTGATCGTAGCGCTGATGTTATTCCCGGTGCCAAGTGTGTTCTTCCCCACGAACCAGCCGCAGTTCATCAACGTGTTCATCGAGGCTCCCATCGGCACGGACATCCTTAAGACCGATAGCGTGACGCGCCTCGTTGAGGCACAGGTGATGAAGGTGGTGAACACCCCTGATTACATGGAGGTGCGTGAGGTGAAGAACGAGCAGGGTGATGTGGTCGGTACCGATACGGTCAACTTCCTGGTGAACTCGGTCATCGCCCAAGTGGGTGAAGGCACGAGCGACCCCGGCAGTCAGGAAGTGGAACTGAGCGCCACACCCCACAAGGCGCGGATCCAGATCAACTTCGTGAAGTTCGCCGACCGCCATGGGATCAATACGAACGATGTCCTCGCGCGTTTGCAGCAGAACGTGGTCGGATACCCCGGCGTGGTCACCACCATCGCCAAGAACGCTGATGGTCCGCCGGTGGGAAAGCCCATCAACGTGGAGATCCGCGGCAAGGAGATCGAAGGGCTGCTGGATGAAGCCGAGCGCGTGAAGAAGTTCATCGAGGACCGCAACGTTCCCGGTGTGGAGGCGCTGCGCATCGACATCGACCGTGCCAAACCGGAGATGCCCATCGTGATCGACCGGGAGAAGGCCCGTCGATTGAACGTGAGCACCTACCAGGTGGCCGATGCCATCCGCACCGCTCTCTTCGGCAAGGAGGTGAGCACGTTCCGGATCGAAGGCGACGACGATGACTACGAGATCAACGTGCGCCTGAAGGATGAGTACCGATACGATACGCAACGTATCATGGACATGCGCATCACCTTCCGCGACATGCTCACCGGTCAGATACGTCAGGTTCCCATCAGCGCCGTGGCGAAGGAGGAGTATCGGACCACCTTCAGTGCCATCAAGCGCAAGGATCTGGACCGTGTCGTGCAGGTGAGCAGCAATGTGATCGCTGGCTACAACAACAACGAAGTGGTGCAGCAGATCAAGGACGAGATGGCGAGCGGTTTCGAAGCCGATGATCGTTACGCCATGCGCTTCACCGGCGAACAAGAGGATCAGGCCAAGGACCAAGGCTTCCTGGGTATGGCCTTCTTGGTGGCCATTTTCGTGGTGTTCCTCATCATCGTGGCGCAGTTCAACAGCATCAGCTACCCTGTCATCGTGATGAGCACGGTGGTCTTCAGCACCATCGGCGTGCTGCTCGGCCTGGTGGTGTTCCGCATGGAGTTCGTGGGTTTGATGACCACCTTGGGTATCATCTCCCTCATCGGTGTGGTGGTGAACAATGCGATCGTGCTCATGGACTTCGCACGGCTCCTTTTCGAGCGTGCACAACGCAAGTTGGGGCTGGATGAGAACACGATCATCCCCATCGAGGAGAGCCGGGAGGCGTTGATCATCGCAGGGCACACCCGGTTGCGTCCGGTCCTGCTCACCGCGGTTACGGCCGTGCTGGGCTTGTTACCCCTTGCCATCGGGCTCAACTTCAACTTCTTCACGCTCTTCAGTGAACTGAACCCGCACATCCACATGGGCGGTGACAACGTGGTGTTCTGGGGCCCGCTCTCCTGGGCGGTGATCTTCGGGCTCATCTTCGCCACCTTCCTCACCTTGATCATGGTGCCCGTGATGTTGCTTATCGTGATGAAGATCAAGCACCGCCGGCAATGGAAGCGCCAGTTGCGCGCCCAGGCCGCAGCATCGACACCTGGTCCCGCACCGAACACACTTCGTCCGGGTACGATCTGAGAATTAAGAGTTCAAGGGAAAGCGCGGCCACGGCCGCGCTTTCTCGTTCCGGGAGTATGGTGCTTAGCTCCGGCCGAATCGTTCGTGCATGGACCGCAGCAAGTCTTCCCGGTGCTCCGGGGCGGCGATGCCGATCAAGGCCTTGGCCCGCTGCTCCAGGTTCTTGCCGTAGAGATAGGCCACGCCGTGTTCGGTGACCACGTAGTGCACGTGCGCGCGCGTGGTCGCCACGCCGGCACCGGGTTTCAGGAAGGGCACGATCTTGCTGTGTCCTTTGTTCGTTGTGCTGCATAGGGCGATGATGGGTTTGCCTCCTTCGCTCAACGCCGCACCGCGCATGAAATCCATCTGCCCACCCACACCGCTGAACTGGTAGGTGCCGATGCTGTCCGCACAGACCTGGCCCGTGAGGTCCACCTCGATGGCGCTGTTCACGGCCACCACCTTGGGGTTCTCGCGGATCACCTTGGTGTCGTTCACGTACTGCGCATCCAGAAAGGCGAAGAAGGGGTTGTCATCCACCAGGTCGTACAAGCGTCTAGTGCCGAAGGCGAAGGCCGTGGCCACTTTCCCGCGCTGCTTCTTCTTGTACGCGTTCGTGACCACACCGCGCTGCACCAGGTCGATGATGCCGTTGCTGCACATCTCCGTATGGATGCCAAGGTCCTTGTGTCCATGGAGGGCGCCGAGTATCGCATCCGGTATGGCACCGATGCCCATTTGGACGGTCGCGCGGTCATCGATCATGGCGCTGACGTACTCCGCCACTTTGCGCTCGGTCGCGCCTATTTGTGCGGCGTAATCCACTTCGGGCAGCGCGTCGTTCACCTGCACCAGTGCGGCGAACCGGCTGCAGTGTACCTGACCATCACCGAGCGTGCGCGGCATGTTCGGGTTCACCTGTGCGATCACCGTACGCGCGTTGCGCACCGCGCTGCGGGCCACATCAACGCTCACGCCGAGGGAACAGAAGCCATGCTTGTCGGGCGGTGAGACATGCACGAGCGCCACATCCAAGGGCAGGATGCCTTGATCGAACAGGCGCGGGATCTCGCTCAGGAACACGGGAACGTAGTCACCATATGGCCCATCGACCGTGCTGCGCATGTTCGCGGATACGAAGAGCGCGTTCAGGAAGAAGGGCCCTTGGACCTCGGGTCGATCGAAGCCCAGTTCACCGAAGGTGCTGATGGCTGTCAGCTCCACGTTCGCCAACTCCGCGTGGCGATCCAACAATGCATGCACCAAGCGCACCGGCGTGGCGGCGCTGCCGTGGATGAAGACCCGGTCACCGCTCTTGACCAGTTGCACCGCTTCCGCGGCCGACATCCAGGGGAGGTTCATACAGCGAAGGTGCGACGTTCAGGAGTAGATGTGATTGATGGTCCTCAGGATCGACCGCCGAGCACATGGCAGCGTGCCGGACTTGAAGTGGTGACTAAGGCAAAGCGTAGTAGAGATAGACCGCCAGCTCTTCCGAAGTGCACGATGCTCCTCACTCCAAGGAGATGGATATCAGTTTGTCTCGCTTTGCACTGATGGCCCATATACGATGGTGATCAACAAGCACTGCACTTACGCGATCGAATGAGGAATAGTCGACTTGTGTGTTCCCTATGTGCATGAATCCATCTGCGGTGAACTTGGCGACCAAGAGTTTTCCCTTCGCAAAACACAACAAGGATGTCACGTTCCCGTCAGTATACAGTCGCTTGCAGAAGTAATGGGATCGCACACCAGCCAAGGTGCTGTCCATAGATACTTCAAGAGGCTTTGAGATATCGTGCAGCTTCCAGTCAGTAGTTGTAACTACGAGTGGGAACTTGGCGAACCCGAATGCGCTCTTTGAAAATGAGCCATTTATGAACTGATACTGGAAGTCATTGTCCCAAAGCACCTTTGGGTACGCGAAGTTCGGATAGGAGTGTTGAGATATGGTCGAAGAAGACGTATCGTAGTATGCGAATAGTGGATGCACATCAGCGGACCCCCAACGAACGACTTGGCCAAGTAGTAGGTCACCTTGTGTGGAAAAACCGCTCACTCCAAGATTGGAGTAGATCGGCTTTTCAATTGAGTCGGACTTGGCAATAGCACGGCAACTGGAGATCCGGCCATTCGCGATGGTGAACAGGATGGAAGGGAAGTCGGAGGTGGCTCTGCGTGAGGTATCAGTTTCTTCGAATTGTGCACGAATGGAGCCCACGATGTCAACGCTGTTACCATGTTCGCTGCTTGGTTGGATGTGTTCAAGTGATAGAAGATCGGCAGGGTCGATGCTATCAGAGGATGCGATGGGCTCTCTGTTAATGAGCTTGAGCAACGAGAGGTAGGCGTCGTGGTCGAATTGAAAGGTCTCAGGATGGAGCCTTGTTGAGTCGGGAAGCGCACTGATCCGGACCAACGTGACCAATAATCGGTCAAGGAGCCAGTAGTTTTCTTGGTTTGCGGTATACTGGGTCTTACTTGAATAGACTAGTGGGGTTTGGAATTCAAGTTCTCGATACTTTGGGGAAGTAGGGAATAGGCTGTTGAGAGTCTCAATATGTGATGGCAGATCGTCCAAGTTGAGATCATAGAGAACTTCAGGTCCGCTGAATAGGCGTACTCTGGAGTATACCCCGTCGATCAGGGATCCGGCTCGTACTACTCCGTCCTCGTAGGTTATTCTGATCGTTTCGTCGCTTCCAATTCCGAATCGCTTCAGTATGGCCTTAGATGCAAGACTGTCTGCGCGGCTAAGGACGACCAATTTTTCAGTGGCCGAGGTTATCTGCTTGATACTTGATATGGCCGAGGTATGTGATGAGCAGTTCGCCACGTTGAGGTCGATCCTCAAGGTCACTTGGGCGGATAAAGCACCGATCTGTGTGAGGGTCGGAAGCAGTATGGTGAGGAGTCTTTTCATTCAGCGGGGTGTCCGGGTGAGTCTTATTCAAGATCACCCGGACTTGTTGATCAGTCTTGCTTCATTCCCGAAAAGGACAGTATGCTAACTCGACCCTCGTTCTTCATTCCGCCGTACGGATCGAACGAGAGGGTGACCG
>DAOORM010000048.1:0-9792 GCA_035389265.1 Flavobacteriales bacterium
GCTTGGAACCATCGACGTGACCGATATGATGGCCTACATGAAAGGACTGGCCAGTTTCAACAAGGGTGACACCGCACCCATCAAAGTGCTCCGCGATGGCCAGGAGGTGGAGACGACGGTGACGTTCTGAGGGGATGATCGTGTGCAAATGCTGTGCGCGAGGATGCTGACGTGGTTGTCACCGCGGAGCGGCCCCCGTATGGGCGGACGTCATCCTTCCTGAGCAGAGCTCCATGTGCGCTCCAACACCGATCTTCACGCCCTATGAGCAACGCGCAACGGATCGCGGTCATTGGGGCCGGTAGCTGGGGAACCGCCCTGGTGAAACTGCTTGCCACCACGCAGGACAAGGTGGGCTGGTGGGTGCGTAAGCCTGCTACCATCGACCACATCCGCAAGTACGGCCACAACCCGGACTACATCAGCGCCGCACAGTTCGATCCGGAACGGCTGGCGATGGATAGTGACATCCATGCCGTGGTGAAGGACGCCGATGTGCTGGTGCTCGCTGTACCCAGCGCTTTCTTGAAAGGTGCCCTGGACCAACTCGAACCAGCAGAGCTTCAAGGAAAGACGATCTACAGTGCGGTGAAAGGCATCGTCCCCGAGACCAACCAGATCGTGGGTGAGTACCTCTTTCAACACTGGGGTATCGCAGAAAGCGATTTCGGTGTGATCTGCGGACCCTGCCACGCGGAAGAGGTGGCCATGGAACGGCTGAGTTACCTCACCATCGCCCGCCGGGACCAGAGCAAAGCGAGCCCGATGGCCAAAGCGCTAAGCGGCCGATCCCTTAAGACCACCTTGAGCGACGACATCTACGGCACCGAGTACGGCGCCATCCTTAAGAACGTGGTGGCCGTGTGCGCCGGCATCAGTGTGGGCCTTGGCTATGGCGACAACTTCCGGGCGGTGCTCGTGAGCCGTGCCATCCAGGAGATCGCTCGATTCGTGCAAGCCGTACATCCGATCCAGCGCGACATCAATGAGACAGCTTATTTGGGTGACCTGTTGGTGACGGCCTATTCCACCTTCAGCCGCAACCGCGAGTTCGGGACCATGGTCGGGAAGGGCTATAGCGTGAAGGCGGCACAGATGGAGATGAACATGGTGGCCGAGGGGTACTACGCGGTGAAGTGCGTACACGAGATCAACCTCAAGCTGAAGGCCGATATGCCCATCACCGAAGCGACATACCGGATGTTGTATGAGAAGATGGCGCCGAGCATGGAGATGCGCCTGCTGAGCGATCGACTCGCCTGAAGCCTTAGGGCACCCAGCCTTGGGAACGTAGTAGTGCATACGCTCCGCTGATGACGAGCACGGCGCCGATACTTCGGAACAGCCTGCGTAGCCCGATGGGTGTGAGTCGTTCTTGAGCCCTCACGCCCATCCGCACCAGGATCATCAGGAGCACGATGGCACTAACGAAAGCGCCCGTCGCGAACCCCAGCAACTCCACCATGCTGGAGCCGTCCATTCCCCAGGAAACCACCATCAACCGCACACCGCACCAGAATAGCAGCAGCTGCGGATTGGCGAAGCCCAGCAACAATCCACGACGAAGATCACCGGTGAGCTTGTCCTCGCCTATGGCCGCTTGCTTCGGATGATAGAAGAACAGGAAGTATAGGCCGAGCAGGAGTAGGATGGAAGCCACCACCAAGGTGATGCCCATGGTGCCCATGCCGAGTACCTGCACCAACCAGCCCGCTCCAAGGAAGGCCACTCCGGCGTAAACGAATTCAGGCACCGCACCGCCTAGGGCCATTCGCCTACCCGCGAGCCTGCCCCACTTGATCGTGTGCGCCAGGACCGCCGTATTCACCACGCCGGCCTGTAAGGAGCCGATGAAACTGGCCGCCGTGGCCACGAGGAAGAGCGACAAGACATCCACTTCCGCAAATTTGCACCGTATTCACCATGGCACAACTACGCTTCCATTGGGATTTCTTCGGACCCGATGCCCCAACGACGGCCGAGCACTTCCTCCGCCATGTGGATGAGTTCTGCCTGCGCAACGGCATCGCGGGCCATCGGCATTGGGTGACCAAGCTGCCCGTAAGGGTCTCCGCCACGTTGGAATGCGATGAGGCCTACTTGAAGCTCGTGCGCGACGCGCTCCGCCCCAAACGCGCGGAGAAGGTGTTGGAGGGTTGACCGCCGACAGGGGATCGCTCTTCGATCGGAGTTGTCAGGTCCGGTCGCGCCTAACGACCATCGGCCCGGGACCGCGCTCAGTAGGGCGTGACCGCCGACCACCATGAACCGGATCCTCTCCTTTCTACTGATCGCGAATCTCCACATGAGCGTGGTCGAAGCGCAACCACTACCGTTCTACAACGTTGATGATGATGGCCTTTGGCTGGAGGGATATGATCCGGTTGCCTACTTCGTTGATGGTAAAGCGACCGAAGGGCAGGCGCGCTATGGCTTCACCCACGAAGGGGCCCGGTTCCAGTTCGCTTCGCAAGCCCACTTGGAGCTGTTCAAGCGAGCACCGCAACGCTACTTACCCCAATATGGTGGGTACTGCGCCTATGCCATGGGGGCTAACAACGAGAAGGTGGAGGTTGATCCGGAGACGTTCATACTGAAGGAGGGCAAGCTGTTCCTGTTCTACAATGCCTTCTTCAACAACACCCTCACCACGTGGAACAAGGATGAGCTTCGGCTGAACACCGCTGCAGATGCGAACTGGAAAAAGTTCGTCCACAAACGATGATGAACGGATCAACACACGATCTACCCATGAACCCGCTCAACCACCTGCCCCGCGTCGCTGCTGCGATCATCCTACTTCAAACGCTCTACTTCAAGTTCTCCGCTGCACCGGAATCGGTGTACATCTTCTCCGCGCTGGGTATGGAGCCCTGGGGCCGCATCGGATCGGGAGTGGCTGAACTCGTTGCGGCGTTGGCCTTATTGACCATCCGCTGGAGCTGGCTTGGCGCAGCCTTGGCGATCGGCATCATGGTCGGTGCCATCGGTGCACACCTCACCGTTCTGGGGATCGTCGTGCAAGAGGATGGTGGAACGCTTTTCATCTTGGCGATGAGCGTGCTGCTCCTGTCTACATTCGTGCTCGTTCGATCCCGGAAGATCGCCACCGCGCAATTGAGGCAGTGGATCGGCGGATCGATCGATGTCAAGTCAACGCACTGATCACCAGGTCTTCTTCATTCTCGTCAACACCACATGAAGACCTTGGTCGATCACAACATCGCTGTGCTTGCGCAGGTGGATGGTATCCTGGAACAACTCGATAACGAAGCGCTCATGCGTGGGCATGCGGTCTTGTTCGGAAGCAGTATCGGACAGCACCTGCGACATATCCTGGAGTTCTACCAGTGCCTGCTCTCCGCAGTACATACGGGAACATTCAGTTACGACCGTCGTCGACGTGATCTGAGCATCGAGACGGAAGTGGCTGCCGCGCGAGCCGCGGTAGCTTGGAGTACTCGCGAGTTGGTCCAGCTCAGGCTGGATCAGCCGCTGAGGATGGACGCCGACCTGCCCGACATTCCCTTGGGTACCGGTGCTGCCACGACCCTGAAGCGCGAACTTTTGTACCTCGCGGATCACGGTGTACACCACCTGGCCATGGTACGTATCGCCTTGGAACAGGCGCTGCCGCACGTCAGTATTCCCGGTCAGCTGGGGGTTGCCGTGTCGACACAGAACCACCGACAACATTGACCATTGTACATGCGCGTGCTGGGTCACTGGCGTGAACGCCTGAACCATGAGTACTGGCCTTGGCCGCTGATCTATTTGCCGGTGTTCCCTGTTGCGCTTTGGCATGCGGTCCGAACGGGCCACGGTGCCTTCTTCACAAATGTGAATCCCGCTATCGACCTCGGTGGTTTCTTCGGTGAACGTAAGTCCGAGATCTTTGCGCGTCTACCGGTATCCGCGTATCCGACCACGCTATTGATCGAGGCGAGCACCCCATTCCACGAGGTGGAGGAGCGGATGCGGAAAGTCCAGCTCATCATTCCGTTGATCATGAAACCCGATGTGGGTGAGCGAGGCACCGGAGTGATGATCGTGCGGAGCATGGATGAACTCAAAGCCCTGCTGAGTGTTTCGCGACAGCCACAACTCCTGCAGGAGTTGGTGACATGGCCGGCAGAATTCGGGTTGATGTTCGTGAAGGATCCGACAAGCCAACGAACCACCTTGCTTTCGATCACCGCCAAGACTTTCCTGTCCGTCACCGGCGATGGCCGTTCCACTGTAGAGGACCTGCTGAAGCGCACCTGGCGTGGAACCAAGCAGGTCACGCGGCTGCGATCCTATGGGAAGGAGCTCTTGGCGTTGATCCCCGGAGAAGGCGAATCCCTAGTGGTGGAGCCAATTGGTAACCACTGCCGCGGCACTGTCTTCCGCGATGGACGAGGCCTGGTCACTCCGGAACTTGAGCGCTCGTTGCATGAAGTACTTGTGCATGCGGAGGGCATCCACTACGGCAGGCTCGACGTGCGTGCCCCCAGCGAAGAGGCATTGAAACAAGGACGGTTCCTGGTGATGGAGCTCAACGGTGTGACCTCGGAACCGGGCCACATCTATGACCCATCCTTCAACATCATCCAATGTTGGCGGGAACTCCTACGGCATGTGGCACATGTTCCGCCGCTGAGCGATGCGCTTCGTTCGCAAGGTCATCAGCCAGCGTCTCTTCGTGCCTTGCACCTGCGGTACCGCTCGTATTTCAGGACCGCATCTTAGCGGACGAACCGCACGGAACCGTGTTGCTCATCGGCGCGCAGGTCCACCATGTACACCCCTGTGGCCAGGTCCTTTACCGCATGTTGTAAGCTGTGCTTGCCTGCGGGCAGTCGTGCCTCGAACAGGGAGCGCACCACGCGCCCGTTGGTGTCCAATAGGCTCAGATGGACCATGCCCGAAGCGCGCAGTGTGAAAGCGGTGGTTAGTTGCTCGTTGTTCGGAGAAAGCGTTGTCGACAACGACTCAAGGGCCTCTTCGGGCGCAGCGATGCCGTTGTTCGTGTCGCGCACCAAGAGCACTTTGAAGGTGCGGGTGCTGGCAGCGCTCTGGGTGCCCGTGTTGGTGAAGAAGATGTTCGCCGCACTGCTTTCGATACCACCTACGATGTGGCCGGCCACGACCGTATCGCCAACGAGTTGATCAAGGTCTATGACGTCATCGAAGCTGGTGGCCACGTCGGCCGCCCGGATGAATTCCGCACTGCTGCCCAACAAAGCAGGCATGTGCCCGATTGCGGTCTCTTCCATCGCCCCGGAACCCGAGCGCGTGACCCGGCTGATCGTGTTCACGAAGGGTACGTTCACATCGTCCCACAACTGACCATTGCCATCGAAATAGTAGCGCCCGATACCGCCGAAGAAGACGGTGTGCATCGTATTCGCCGCGCTTGAATAGGCAGGTAGATGTGCTGTGTGGTATTGGTTGAGCAATTGCTCGAAATCCGGCACTACGGTGTAGCCGTTCGCATCCACATCGACGGTGTTCAACCACGGGATGTCCTCGGCATACTGGAACACGCCGCTGAACGCGGTGTAGCCGTTCGCCCCGTTGGGGAAGACCTGGGGGACCAGGTTGTAGTCGCGGCGGTGCAGATTCGCGGTATCCACGGTCTCCGCGTAGTTGGTCAACGATAGCGTGATGCCGTCATCAGAGATACTGAAGCGACGGATGGCGTTGGTGTATTCTTGGATGAAACCGGGACCGAAGTCCGGCCCCATCGGGTTGTAACGCCCCATGAACCGTTGACCACTGACAAGCAGGAAGTCCTCATCGATCAGACCGAGGTAGCCGCCTGTCACGGCCATCCGATCATCCACGATGTACCGGAAGTGGGGCGCGATGGCCTGCCCGGTCTTGATCGCATTGATGGTGCCGGGTACATTGATGGCGCTTATCACTGGATGCGTGACATGGTCGTTCGCCGTGGCCGAGAACCCATATCCACCCAGGACATAAAGGACATCCCCGCGTTGGGCGAACTCCATGTTCGTGCTTTGCAGCTGTTCGAATTGAGCGGTGGGCAGTGAGTTCAGCGACGCGCTCCAGACCTGACCAAGTTCGGGGTTCACCACATAGGCCATGGTGTTGTTATCCGCAGCGAGAAAGGCGGCAAAGGGCTGGCGGCGATGTAATCCGTCCGTCCGCCCGCCCACCAGCAGCCACTCGCCTTCATGCTGCGCCCAAGCGAAGGATTGAACACCGGGCATGCCCGGTATGGCCAACTCCTGTAGAACGATGCGACGGTCTCCAAGGTCCTGGGTCGCCGCGTGCTGGACCAAAAGGAGGGTGAACAGAAGGGTGGCCAGAAAGCGCATAGGGTTAGGATCTGTGCAAAGCTCCCGCGCTAGACGATCAACGGTGGTGATGATCGTCACGCTCAGGACCCTACTTCAGCACCCAGCGCAGCACTTTTTCCTTGAACGAGGTGTACGGTGGGTACTGTATCCCCGGCTCGATCAAAGTGCTCCCGTGTACCATAGGCTTGTGGTGCGAGAAGAGGTCGAAGGTGGCTTTGCCATGGTAGCGGCCCATGCCGCTGTTGCCGACACCGCCTACCGTTAGGTGTGGGTTGCCGAACTGCAACATGCAATGGTTGATGCAGCCACCGCCGAAGGCGATGCCCTCGGTGAAGTACCGTTGGGTCTTGCGGTCCGTGCTGAAGATGTAGAGCGCCAATGGGTGTGGGTTACGCGCAACGATGGACAACACTTCTTCGCGCTCGCTCCACGAGATCACCGGCAGCACGGGGCCGAAGACCTCCTCCTGCATGGGTGGACTATCCAGTGGAACATCCGTCAGTATCGTGGGAGCGATGTAACGCTCACCGGCATCGTGTTCCCCACCGACATGGATGCGACCATGTTCGAGGTAACCCTTCACCACGTTGAAACGCTTGTCATTCACCAGGCGTGCGAAGTGCGGGCTCCCTTTCGGGTCAGGCCCGTAGTACCGTTGGATATGATGGGCAGCGGATGCGAGGAAGCGCTCCATGACATCGCGGTGTACCAAGGCATGGTCAGCAGCGACACAGGTCTGCCCTGCGTTGAAGAACCTGCTCCAGACGATGCGTTGTGCGGCGCGCTCCACATCGGCCTTGCGGTCGACGATCGCGGGACTCTTGCCACCGAGTTCGAGTGTGACCGGTGTCAGGTGTGGTGCAGCCATCGCCATGATCCACTTTCCCACCCCAGGGCTTCCCGTGAAGAAGATGTGGTCGAACCGGAAGGGCTCGATCAGCTTGGGTCCGACATCACTCCCTGCACCGAGCACCACACGAACATGCTCGGGTGCGAAGGTGGCTGCGATGATCCGCGCGAGGAGAGCGGCGGTCGCCGGGGCCTGGTCACTCGGTTTCAGTACCACGCAGTTGCCGGCCGCAAGGGCTCCCACCAAGGGCGCAAGTGCCAGCAAGACCGGGTAGTTCCACGGGGCGATGATGAGCACCACGCCCAGCGGCTCGGTATGTACCACGCTGCGCGATACTTGAAGCCCCAACGGGGTCGGATGGTGCTGCGGTCGCATCCAGTCCTGTAGATGGCTCAGTGCATGGTCGATCTCCGCGTACACCAGACCGATATCCGCGACATAGGCTTCGAAGCGAGGCTTGCGCATGTCGGCATGCATCGCACTGAGGAGCGCTTCCTCGTGCTCTTTCACCGCGGCCCGTAGATCGAGCAGTGCCTTCCTTCGCGCCCCGTAGGGCTTGGTCACTCCGCGTGCGAAGTGCGCACGGAGGGAGGGGATCCAGGTGATCGGGTCTTCCACCCTGCGAAGGAACGCACTACCGGACCAGATCCCGCAGGCGCACCAGCTCATAGCCGGGATCGCATTCGAACAAGTGTTTCAGAATGCCCATGTGGCCAGCGCCGAACACGACCAGGATGCGGTCCTCCGGCCCGGTGGTGATGTCCTGGATGTTGCGGTAGATGCGCAGGTTGCGGCTGTACCAATGGATGGCGTGCACATCGGCACCGCGGTGCCCCGGCAACTTGAAGTAGCCGTTGAGGTAGGCGCCGTAGTCGCGGTCCAACGCATGATCGTCGTTCATGGCCAGGAAGATCTCCAGCAGGCTGTGGTCCTTCTTGGCCTTGTCGGTGGCGGTGTACCATGCATCGTAACGTTGCGAGAGTGCGTCCTCGCCACCGAATTCCCAGCCCTGGTAGAGGCTGTCCAACCACGGCTTGTAGCGCATGCTGTCCGCACCGTTGTACAGGTCCAGCACCAGGGGCAGCGCATCCACGGCATACATCGTGTCGAGCTTCGCGCGGTCCATCACGCGGAAGTCGATCTGGTAGAACTCGTTGCGGCCCAAGGTGCGCTCGCCCTTGTTATAGCGGTGGTACTCGTGCATCAGCCAGCCGCCCTGCGTTTCCACGCACAGCTTGGTGGGGTTGAAGCGCATGACGGCATCGAGCAGTTCGGTCAGTTCCTGCTGGCGCTGCGGCGAAAGCACATCCACGCGGTCGTCCTCGGCGGTGACGTGCTTATCCATGTCCGGATAGCCGAAGTGGAAGGTGCCGAGCAAGAGCACCTGCGGACGAGGGTCGCTGCCGACCAGGATGGCGTCCGGATCGGGCATGGTGCCTTGGGAGGACGCCTGGAATGCGGCGAGGAACAAGGTGGCGGAAAGGAGGATCCTGGTACTGCGCATGGTGCTGGTATTGGTGCCACAAGGCTAGTGCAGTGCGACACTCTGTATAGGCTCGGATCGGCGGAAGAGCGAGCCGATCGGCAAAATGGCACGAACGTTCGGCAAGGAATTCGCAGAAGGGAATGGGCGATCCGCCGATCGTACGATATCGCGATCGGGGTGCGGTGATAGCTTCGTTGGCACACCATGGCGGCCAGCACCACGACCGGTTCCCGATCCCTGCTCTTCCAACGCGATGGGCACCTGCGCCTAGGCACGGCGGTGCTCTTGTTCATGGGCTTCGGCCTGTTCATGGGGTTCGGCTCCAACGTCACGTGGTGGCTGCGTACCGGGGACTTCTCCTATGTCATCAGCACCTACGCGTTCCTATTCTCCGCGTACCATGCGCTCACCGCGCTGACCGTGCACCGGGTGGTATTGCGCTCGAAGGGGGCGGGCACCAAGCGTGTTCTTCGTCTCGTCGCAGGGTTGCTCGGCTGTATGCTCCTGTTCTTCCTCTTGCGCTGGATCGGTGATCAATGGCTGTTGCCTTCCATGGGTGGCGAGCCGAATTACCCGGCCCACACACCCTTCATCACGTTCGTGTTGGACAACGTCCTCTACGCCCTCTTGCCTATCGGCTTCGCTACGCTGGTCCACCTCGCGGAGCAACAACTCGTGCAACATCAGCAGCGTACCGAGTTGGCCTACCGCGCACGCCTGAGCGAACTGGATATGCTTCGCGCACGCATGGCGCCACACTTCCTCTACAACACGCTCAATAATCTCTATGCCCTTTCGCAGCGGCCTGGCACCGACCTCGGTCCTCAGCTGATGGACCTTGCTGACCTCATGCGTTACATCGCCAAACACCAGGACGAATTCGTCCCCATCGCCACCGAGCTTCACCAAGTGGAACGCTTCATCGCCTTGCAGGCCCTCCGTTACGACCGACCGCTGAACGTGCGGGTGGACGTGGACGATGCGCTGCGCTCCGTGCGTATCCCCGCCATGCTCCTGCTCCCGCTGCTGGAGAACGCCTTCAAACACGGTGATCCCTGCGATGCACTGCAGCCGCTGGACCTGCGGATCGGTGCGCAGGGTGCGAGTCTGGAGATCTCCTGTACCAACCGCATCGGCACCTTGGCCGG
>DAOORM010000049.1:0-7470 GCA_035389265.1 Flavobacteriales bacterium
CGGCCTGCATCGGGGAAGGTTGGCACGCCTTCGAACACGAGGGAAGTCGCGCCAGCAAGTAGTGGTCCGTAGATGATGTACGAGTGCCCGGTGACCCAGCCGATATCGGCGGTACACCAGAACACATCCTGCTCTTCGTACTGGAACACGTTGCGGAAGGTGTAGTCCGTGTACACCATGTAGCCGCCACAGGTATGCACCACGCCCTTGGGTTTGCCGGTGCTGCCGCTGGTGTAGAGGATGAAGAGCGGGTCCTCGGCGTCCATGATCTCGGCCGGGCAGTGCTTGTCCACCAGCTTCAGTTCGTCGTGCAGCCACACATCGCGGCCTTCCACCATGTTCACGGCCCAGGCCAGGCGCTCGGTCACGATCACCTTCTGTACGCTGGGGCAATTCTCCAGGGCCTCGTCCACCACGCGCTTCACGGGGATCTGTTTGTGCCCGCGGTTCAGGCCGTCACTTGTCAGCACCATCGTGGCCTGTGCGTCCTGGATGCGGTCGCTCAGGCTCTGCGCGCTGAAGCCGCAGAACACCACGCTGTGGATGGCCCCGATGCGCGCGCAGGCCAGCGTGGCGATCACCAGCTCGGGCACCATGGGCATGTAGATGCAGATGCGGTCGCCCTTCTTCGCGCCGTTGCGCTTCAGCACGTTGGCGTACTGGCACACCTTCTCGTGCAGCTCGCGATAGGTCAGGCGCACTGCCCGTTCCTTCGGGTCGTTCGGCTCCCAGATCACCGCCAGCTTGTTGCCACGCTCCTTCAGATGGCGGTCCAGGCAGTTCTCGGTGATGTTCATCTTGCCCCCCGCGAACCACTTCACGTTGGGCGTCTCAAAATCCCATTCCAGCGCGGTGTTCCACTTCTGGTGCCACTCAAAGGTGTCGGCCTGCGCGGTCCAGAACCCCACGGGGTCTTTCACGCTCTCGGCGTAATTGGCGTCGTATTCGGCTTGGGTGCGGATGCGTTTCAGGGCCATGGCGGTGAAGTTCGCGAAAACGGAGCTTGAACAGCATGAATGATCGCGCTGTAAGCATGAACTCCCGACACCCCGTAGCTTGGCCCTGTTCATGGAGATCCGCGAGGACGATATCCGCCTTATCCTAGGCCTCAAGCTCCGACGACTCCGTCAGGAACAAGGATTCTCCTTGGCGGAACTGGGTAAGCTCACCGGCCTTTCCGTGTCCTACCTGAACGAGATCGAGAAGGGGCGGAAGTATCCCAAGGCAGAGAAACTGGCCGCGCTCGCCAAAGCACTGGGTACCACGTTCGACAAGTTGGTGAGCTTGAAGCTCGACAAGCACTTGGCCCCGGTGGGTGAACTGTTGGCCAGCGGATTCCTTCAGGACGTTCCGCTCGATCTGTTCGGTATCGATCGCGGCAAGCTCGTTGAACTGATCGCCAACGCACCCGCCAAGGTCTCGGCCTTCATCAGTACACTGGCCCGCATCGCTGCCACCTACAACATGACGCAGGAGCATTTCTACTTCGCCGCCCTGCGATCCTACCAGGAACTCTACGAGAACCACTTCGAGGACCTGGAGTTGGAGGCCAAGCGTTTCCGCCTTGGTTTGGCTACCGATGAACGCACGCACCTCTCCTCCGACCAACTCGCCGATCACCTGGTCAATGATCGAGGTTATACCATCCGGGAGCGCAATTTCGACCGCTACTCGGACCTGGCGCATATCCGTAGTGTGTTCATGCCCGAACAGAAGGTTCTGGTGGTGAATGAACGCCTTACGCACGACCAACGCTCCTTCCTGCTCGCCAAAGAGATCGGTTATGACCACCTCGGCCTCTCTGAACAGCGTGCCTTGGTCACACCATGGCCCAAGGCCACCAGTTTCGACCACGTCCTCAACAACAGTCGGGCGAGCTACTTCGCAGGTGCGCTCCTGATACCGGCAGCACCTTTGGTGGAAGACCTCCGACACCTTTTCGCGGAGAGTTCCTTCGATCCGGCCGCGTTCCTGGCCATTTGGGAACACGCTGGTGGGTCACCGGAGACCTTCATGCTCCGCCTCACCAACATCCTGCCCCAGCACTTCGGGGTGGTCCGCATGTTCTTTCAGCGCTTCGACCATCAGCCTGCCGAGCAGATCGTGGAACCGAAGAAGGTGCTCTTCCTCGATCGCAAGCAGGATCCCATGAGCATCGAACTGTTGAATGATACCGTTGGGCGTTGGCTCAAGGAGCAATTCTTCACGACCGACGCGACCGAAGCACCCCGCACCATGGCCGCGCGGTTCGGCGGAGAGAACGGCTCACTTTACACGGTCATCGCGTTGGGGCGGTCCCGTCCGCACGGCACCCGCGGAGCATCCGCCCTGTGTATCGGTATGGAGGTGTTGCCTGCCAACGAGAAGCTGATCGGATACCTACGCGATCCCGCGCTTCCCCGGTTCGCCTTACAACCCCGGTCCGTGGTGGCCGAGCGCGATGGACGGTACCAGCGCATGCATTCTGCGCTCCAAGGACTGCTCCAGGAACTCAAAGCAGAGGGCTAGGAGGGCGGTACCTGCCCCGTGTTCAGGGATGCTGAATGCTAATTCGTCGATGAATTTCGATCATTCGTCTTGACAAGGGTGGTGTTCCTTGCCATCTTGCGTCACGCTTCGACTGTACTGGAACCCTTCACCCGCTCAACACCCTACAACAACCATGTGGCCCGTACAGACCCTCACGCTCCTACTTTGCCTCACCGATGATGAGCAGCTCTTCGCCCAGCGAACGAATGAGCCGCCTCCTGCTGTGACCATCGAGGTGGTATTGCCGGCAGAAGAGGCGACACCCGCCACTGAAGAGCAGGAGGAACCCGCCGCTTGACCGGTTTTCGACCAGGACCACGGACCTAGCCATAGGTCAAGACCCCGGTGCCACCGCCCATGGTACCGGGGTCGCTGTTTTGCTATGATCGACGTTCGAGGACATCATCGCGCTTTTCAGGCATCTTTGCCGCCCCACATTTCGAAACCATGCGCACGACCCTTGGACTTTGGCTGATGCTCTCAGCCTTTTTATCCGTTTCAGCCCAGACGAAGACCCAACGCGCCGAGGTGCAATGGGGGCCTGAATACAGCGCCAAAAAGGATGGCGGCTTCGGATATGTCTTCGATCACAACGAGGATGCCGTGTACATGAAGCTCCAACTGAAGAAGGAGGCCTTCATCCAGAAGATGGGGATGGACCTGCGCTCCCAGTACAAAAAGGTGCTGCCCATGAAGATCGGCAAGGACCAACACGGTCTTGAGCGATTGGAGGTGCTTGGTGATCGCATCGCCGTCTTCACCAGTTTCTTCAACAAGAAGACCAAGACCAACGAACTGTACGTACGCCTGTTCAATGAAGCCGATATGAGCCCGGTAGGGAGCATCCGCAAAGTGGCCGATATCGGCGATGCCAGTCGTAAGTGGCAGGGCAGTTTCACCGTGAGCATCTCACCCGATAAGGAGAAGATCCTCGTTCGCCTGGACCAACCCTATGAAAAGGATGAGCCGGAGCGCTTCAAGTTACAGGTGTACTCTTCCGAACTCGATCCGGTTTGGGAGCAGTCCATCACATTGCCCTATCCCGACAAGGAGTTCTTGGTGCAGGGGAACCTGGTGGACAATGATGGCTCGGTGATCGTGATCGGAACCAAATACGCAGAGAAGGCCGAAGCCCGTGAACTGAAGAAGGAGGAGCGTCCTGCCTACACCTATATGCTGCTGACCTACGACGGTTCCGGTGATGCTGAGACCAAGGCCATCGAAGCCGGCGACAAGTTCCTCCAGGACCTCACCATCACCATTCCGGACCAAGGTGATATCCTCTGTGGTGGCTTCTATGGCAAGAAGGGCGCATCCAGCCAGAGCGGTGCCTTCTACATGCGTCTCGACCGAAAGACCAAGGCCGTTGTACACGAATCGTTCAAGGAGTTCTCCAAGGAGTTCATCACCCAGTACATGACCGAGAAGGAGGAGGAAAAGGCCACGAAGAAGGCCGACAAGAAAGGGGAGGAGATCGAACTGATCCAGTACGACCTCGATGAACTGATCGTCCGCGAGGATGGCGGTGTGGTCATGGTCGGCGAACAGTACAGGTTCTACACCACCACCGTCTGCACATCAAGCCCCAATGGTGGACAATCCTGCCGTACGGTCTATCACTATGTCTATAACGACATCGTGGTGGTGAACGTGGATCCCGACGGTAACATCGAATGGGCCACCAAGATCCCCAAGCGTCAACATACCACCAACGACGGTGGTTACTTCTCCTCCTACGCGATGACCATCAAAGGTGACAAGATGTACTTCATCTTCAACGATAGCGGAAAGAACCTGTTCCTGAAGGAAGGTGATCGGATCGCCCCGTTCAAGATCACCGGTAAGGAGGCCCTCATCACCCTGGCCACGGTGGAAGGCGACGGCACAGTGCACCGTGAAGCGCTGCTCGCACCAGAGAAAGGTGAGACCATCACTCGGCCCAAGGCCTGCGTGCAGACCCCGGATGACAAGCTCTTCATGTTCGCAACCCGCCGCGACGACTACCGCTTCGGCCTTGTCAACTTCGAATAGGTCACTTCCATCTCCGAACGCCGCGCCCGGTCCCTGCACCGAGCGCGGCGTTCGTGCATCTTTACACCATGTTCGCTCGGATCATCCAGCTTGCCGCGCTCCTGCTCGCCGCCTGCACCTCGCAGGCCCAATGGCACTTCACCGGCGATTCCACCCCCACGTGGGAACAGGCGATCGCCCGATTCCAACGCTTCGCCGACACGCGCCCCGGTGCTCACCTCAGTACCATCGGCGCTGACGATAACGGCCTGCCCATCCACCTCTTCGTCCTCGCCGACGGCACCTTCCCGCATCCCGACAGCCTTCGCGCCGCCGGCAAGTCCATCCTCTGGATCACCAACGGGATCCACCCCGGCGAACCCGATGGCGTAGATGCCAGCTTGCTGCTCGCACAGGCCCTGCTCGATAGCGACCAATACATGGGACTGCTCGCCAACACCGCCGTCTGCATCGTGCCCGTGTACAACGTCAGCGGGGCCCTGCAACGCTCCAGCACTTCGCGTGCCAACCAAACCGGCCCGGCGGAGTACGGCTTCCGCGCCAATGCCCGCAACCTCGACCTCAACCGCGACTTCATCAAGGCCGACAGCCGCAACACCCGCAGCCTGCTCGCCGCCCTCCGCACCTGGGACCCCGACCTCTACTTCGAGACCCACGTGAGCAACGGCGCCGACCACCAATACGTGATGGAGCTGCTCACCTCGCACCCCGACCGACTCGACCCCACATTGCGCAGCTACCTCAGCACCACGTTGAAGCCTGCGCTGCATGTCTGGATGGACCGCCGCGGCCAGTTGATGGGCCCCTACTTCGAGACACGCGGTCAGACCCCCGAACAAGGCCTCGAAGGCTTCCTCGATGGGCCGCGCTACAGCAGTGGCCACGCCGCCCTGCACCACCGCATCGGCATCCTCAGCGAAACGCACATGCTGAAGCCCTATGCAGACCGCGTGAACGCTACCTTCCAGCTGATGCTCGCCACCCTCGCCGTGCTCAACGAACAGGGCGCCGCGTTACGCACAGCACGCGCCCAAGCCCGGGAGCATACCCGCACCGCCACCCACTTCGGCTTCAACCACCGGTTGGACACCACCCACGTGGAACAGTTGCCATGGAAGGGCTACCGCCCACGCACCGCGCCCAGCGCGGTTAGTGGCCTGCCGCGCCTGCAGTACGACCACAGCCAGCCCACCGATACCGTGGTGCCTTGGATGGACCGCTTCGTGCCCGCCTTCACGCTTGCCAAGCCCGCCGCCTACCTCATCCCCCAAGCTTGGCACGAGCTCATCACCCGGCTGGAACTGGACGGCGTGCCGCTCGAACGCCTGCCTGCCGATACTTCCTTCACCGTTACCGCTCAACGCATCGCCGCCCACACCACCGTGCAGGAACCCTTCGAGGGCCGCTACCTGCACCGCGGCATCCGCACCACCACGGACACTTTGGTGTACCAGGCCCGCGCCGGCGATGTGCGCGTACCCATGGGCCACGCCACCGACCGCCTGGCGATGGAGATCCTCGAACCCCGCGCTGCGGACAGCTTCTTCGCTTGGGGCTTCTTCGATCCCATCCTGCAGCAGAAGGAATGGTTCAGCGACTACGTCTTCGAGGACATCGCCGCCGACCTCCTGGCCAGCGACCCCGCGTTGCGGCAAGCCCTGGAAGCCACCAGAGCCGCCGATCCCGCCTTGGCCAACGATGCTTGGGGCCAGCTCTATTGGGTTTACCAGCGCTCACCTTACTTCGAGCCGGGCTATCGGCTGGTGCCGGTGTTCTCCATCAGGTAGTGACCAGGCATGCCATCTTTGTACCAGAAGGCGATGAAGACCCCGTTCCGCACCACAGCTGTTCGCACCGAGGACCCCGGTATCGGCAGTTCGTTCGAGCGTCCTTTGGAACGGTTGGTCGCAAAGGATGGTCAGTTCAAGGTCTTCAGGCTTGGCGGTGTGTCGGGCTTTCGCGAAGGGTTCGTGGCACTGGCCACGATGCCCTTGGGCCGCTTGATCGGCACCTTCCTGTTGGCCTACCTGTTCATGAACCTGGTCTTCGCATCCGTTTATATGCTCATCGGGGTCGAGCAATTGGGGAATGCTGATCTGAGTTCTGAACGAACGCGTTGGTTGAGTGCGATCGGCATGAGCGTGCAGACCTTGACCACGGTCGGCTATGGCTCGGTCTACCCGACCACCTTCGCGACCTGGTTCGTGGCTGCTGTGGAAGGGGTCTTTGGCATCCTGGGCTTCTCCTTGATCAGCGCTGTGATCTATGCCCGGTTCGCTCGTCCTGACACCATGTTGGCCTATTCCGAAAAGGCGCTTATCGCACCCTTCAAAGAGGGATGGAGTCTGCAAATGCGCCTTGCGAATAAACGCAGCACCTTGCTCATGGAACTGGAAGCCCGGGCCATACTGGTCATGGCCGATGTGGATGATCAAGGGGAGAAGTTGAATTACTACAACCTCAAGCTTCAATTGGAAAGGGTGAATTTCATGCCGCTCAGTTGGACCGTCGTGCATCCGATATCGCCCGATAGCCCTCTGGCGGGCGTTTCCTATGAAGACCTCGTGGACCGCCGTGCGGAAGTGATCCTGATACTGAAAGCCGTGGACGAGGGATACATGCAGAATGTCTACACGAGGCGTTCATTTCGCTATGACGAGATCGTGTGGGGCGCTAGGTACAACCGCCCGTTCAGCGCCAAGAACGGTATCATGCACTTGGACCTGGACAAGATGAGTGATCATGTTCCTGTGGAAATCCCTACGCGATTGCCCGTCCAGCCGAAGGAAGCAGAACCATCATGACGGACGAGCATTGCCGATCCAGAGGATCGGTGATCCGTGGTTAGGTCCGGTGGTTCTCCTGTTCATCGCACACCGTTGGTTGCCCACTTCGCGTTTCCCGCCCCCA
>DAOORM010000049.1:7570-9661 GCA_035389265.1 Flavobacteriales bacterium
GGTTCTCCTGTTCATCGCACACCGTTGGTTGCCCACTTCGCGTTTCCCGCCCCCACAGTGAGCTTTTCACATACGGTTTCTCCATTCCGTGCCAGCCTGTTGCCTTCTGAACTCAGAAGTAGAGTTGTTGTTGCAGTCCATCCATTGATGCTGCTGATCAGGCGTGAGCGGTGTTCGCCCGGTTCCGGTGGTGCGGGGTGGAGTACGGGGCGGTGTTGATCGGGTCGGCGTTGGGCTTCGTTGGATCTTGTCCATCTCACCACCTCTCCTGAGAATCGTCAGGTCCTTCGCTTCGCAAATGGCCTAGCTTTCGACATATACCGATCGACCATGGAACCCACCGCCCTCAAGCGCGCCGTGCTGAAAGCCGCCCGCACCCAACTCGCCGACATCGCCGCAGAACTGAAGGATCGCGTGGCCGACCTGCGCACGGTGACCGTGGGCGACGACGATCACGAAACGGCCAGCCAGACCGAGAGCACACGCGGAGGCGATGTGGACCTGATGAACGCGCTAAGCGAACAGGTCGAGCACGTGCAGCAGGACCTTGAACGCATCGATGCCTTGGACCCTACCGTGTCGTGCGACTCGGTGCAGTTCGGTGCGGTGGTCCATACCGACCAGCGTAATTTCCTGATCGCCGCCAGTTTGGAGGAGTTCGATGCCGGTGGTCTGCGCTACCTGGGCGTAACCCCCAAGGCACCGGTCATTCAAGCGCTGCTCGGCAAGCGGGTGGGAGAGCACGCCACCATCAACGGGGTGGCCTATCACATCCTGGCCATCCACTGAACGCCTCCGCTGCGTTCCTTTGCGAGCGATCGCCGTTCCCTATCGAGTCGGTGGTCCTCTTCGCATGGAACTCTACGACATCAGCATCGGCGCACGCGTGAAACACCCCACGATGGGCGTGGGCGTGGTGTACGACATGGACCAACGCACCGTTCACGTGTTCTTCAAAGAGCACGGCGAGCAACCCATCAGCCGCAGTTTCGAGGGGCTGGTGACCATCGCGCCCGGCGTGGAGATCGGCCAGGAACCGTTGGACCTGGACCATGTAAGGGATTCCATCCGCGAGGTGCTGGAGGAGATGCAACTTCCGCAGCGTCCCGTGGAGATGGCCCGCAAGTACGAAGGCGGTATGCTCGAGATGCGGCCCAAGGACCCATCGCTGAAGAGCAAGGAGGTGCCGATCGATGACTTCTTCCATAAGATCGTGATGATCCGCGACCGCTTCCGGGTGCTGGAACAGAAGATCAACGCACACCCCGCCCTGAGCGAGGCTGACAAGGTGGAGTTGCAGCAGTACATCACCCGCTGTTATGGCAGCCTCACCACCTTCAACATCCTGTTCGAGGACAAGGAGTATCATTTCGTGGGGCAGAAAGGGGAGAGCTGATCGACCGGTGGCGTTGTGTTCCACACCGCTCCTTGTGTAGTTGGTTCCACAGCGGAAGAGTTATCCACCATCGTTTGCAGATGGGTACACCGCACCATTACCTTCGTCTCGAAGTCGTTCTTTTCTTCTGACCTGTATGCTACAATCACCCTCTTCGGGTGTCACCGCGAAGCCCACACAGGCCAACTGTTCATCGGAACCAACAATTTCCATCAGGGACTGCATCCTCGGTGGTCTACGGCGGGCCTCAGCCACACTTCGGTGCGGACTTGCTTCGGCAACAGGAGGATTACGAAAGCCATCATCGCGGTCCCGCCCATGTGATAACCATGGGTTCTATGAACGTGGCTCTGTGTGGGCTTTTCTTTTTGGGGAGTGGAGTGGGCGAGTGACGATAAGGTGATTGTCGAGTGAATACCCTCTGGCGATAAGCGACGTGTCGTGGGCATTTGCTTGTCACTCGCCGCGATGGCCTCAAGGGCCGAGCACTCGCCACTCGCCGACTCTGCATTCGCCACTCTCCTTCTTCGTTCCTTTGCCGCCATGTCACCCAAGCTCCCCGTGATGGAGGCCTTCTACACCGTACAGGGTGAAGGTCTGTTCAGTGGCCAGGCGGCCTACTTCATCCGCCTGGGAGGCTGTGACGTGGGCTGTGCCTGGTGCGATGTGAAGGAGAGCTGGGATGCGTCCCAACA
>DAOORM010000050.1:0-9596 GCA_035389265.1 Flavobacteriales bacterium
AGGTCTTCCACCACCAGCACGCTGAAGACCAAGCCGGCGAATCCCTGCGTCTTCACGCCCAACTCATCGAAAGCGCGGATGATGATGGTCGTTGATGAAATGCAGATGATACCACCCAGGAAGATGCTGTCCATGGTGCTCCATCCCAAGAGTCGGCCGAGGAAGAAGCCAGCAGTGGCCATCAACGTCTGTTCGGTCAGCGCGGTCACACCGGCCGTACCGCCCACCGCGACCAGTTTTTTGAAACTGAACTCAAGTCCCAAGCTGAAGAGTAGGAAGATCACACCGATCTCGCTCCACGTGGTGATGTTCTTCTCGTCGGCCACCGTAGGGAAGAAGCCAACGTGTGGTCCTACCAGCAACCCGGCGAGGATGTATCCGAGGACCAGTGGCTGTTTGATGCGTCGGAAGACCAACGTTGTCACAGCGGCCACGGAGAGGATCAGGCCCAGGTCGGCGATCAGGTCGGGGAGATGGGTCATCGGTTCCAAGGTAATACCCACCGTGTCCGGTGCCGGACAGGGGTATCCTTGGAAGGCAACATCCCAGAAAGGAATTCGTTCGTGCGTTCAGATCAACGCCATCGTCACTACGAAAAGCAGCGGCTTGTAGATGTACGTGAGCATCAGGGTGTGCACCACCGCCAGTGCAACTCCCTTGAGGGCTGATCGCCAGCGCGGCTCCAACTGTACCCGATGCATCAAGACCGCACCATACACGGAGAACAACGTCAACAACGTCATTCCCAGGATCTCTTCGTTCACCTCTTTTCGCGCGATTAGGATAACCCCCCAGACCACGAGGGGCGCGATCAGGTAGAAGGCCAATAGGTAGAAGGCGTTCACTTCGGTGGCGAGGACCAGATCATGGTACCATTTCCGCTTCTTGCTGATGAGCAATACACGAAGGATCGGTGCGGTCAACGGGATGAGCAGCAGCAGCAAAGCCTTGGAGGTGGTGCCAGAGCGATGGTCGAACCGTTCTCCCACTTCTTCAACGGTCATTCCACGAGCCTCCGCTTTCGCCTCGATCATGGCGGTGAAATAGCTTCCCGCCTGCATGTGCTCGTAGGTGGTCATCCGCATGTTCAGCCCTTGGAAGAGCGGGAAGAGTAGGTACAGGACCACCAACATCAGGAAAAGCGAGATGGGCTTGTAGTAGCGTTGCCGCACCCCGTTCGCATGATCCACTGACAGTTGTCCAGGCCTGCGGAAGATGGTCTTCAACGTGGTCAGGAACTTGCCCTCGAAGTGGGTGACGAAATGCAGGGCCTCCGTGGCCATGCCACGCACCGAATCATCCTTTTCGGTAGACACTTTCTGCCCGCAAGAAGAACAGAAACGCCCATGGAGCACTTCGTCGCAATTCTTGCACCGGGCTTCCGTGATGGGTTTCGGTTTGGGCATCTGCGACCGAACATAAGTGTTCGCGCATGCAAAGTAGCCTGTATCCAGCTTCCTCTGCTTCCATCCGGAACCAGCGATCAGTATTGGGCGATCAGAAGCCGAAGCCCACGCGCCCACCGTTCGGCATCACATGGTAGAACCAGGCCTTTCGTTGCGGGTCCACTTGACGATCCTCCATCATCAATACACCGACCTGTCGCTGTTTACCACGCTTGTTCGTCACCCTCCCTGTCACCTTCATGCGTTGCACGGGGGAGACGAAGGTCTCGCCGACACTGTAGGTGCCCACCAACTTGCTTTCTCCCGCGGGCAAGACGAACTTGCTTTCTTGCAAGGCGGGCGAGGGATCCCTTGGCTCCACCGTGATCTCTACCGGCCAGCTTGATCCGTTCACTACGAACACCTCGTTCACGAAGAGTCGCTGGCAAGCCACATCCTCGGCCTGCTTGGGCGGGGTTACCACAGGGGAGCTCGGCTGCTCACGAAGGGTGAACGGACCGCTTGGGCTGATGAGATCCTCGTGGCTATCCTTCCAGAAGCCGGTCTGGTCGCCTTGGTCATCGAAGGTGGTGGTACTGCGGTACCATTGGATGCCCGCGTCCGGTGCGTCGCTCGACTCGGCCCTACTTATGGCGCCATTGGGGTGGTAGCTGAAGTGGACACTGGCATGCCCCCCGATACGCCGTGTGCCGAAGCGGAAGATCTCCTTGCCCGAACGGTCGTACGCAGTGGATAGGCCGAAACGCTCGGCCACGTCCATCCACTCCAGCGTGCTCACCTCGCCCGTCTTGAAGTGGTGAAGCACCACAAGACCCGTGTCCGTGCGCAGTTCCTTGCGACCAAATTGACCATGGACCACGAACGGGAACAGCACCAGTAGGAGAGGTAGACAGGGGCGCATGCGAGGGCCGACCCAAAAGTCGGGCCAACCTTCGCATCTTCGCACTCACCGAACGATCAGATGGCCCACAAGAAGATCCAGAAACTCCTCGTCGCCAACCGCGGCGAGATCGCCCTTCGCGTCATGCGCTCCGCCCGCGAAATGGGCATCAGCACCGTGGCCGTGTACTCCGAAGCCGACCGCAACGCTCCCTTCGTGCGCTTCGCCGATGAGGCGGTGTGCATCGGGCCCGCTTCAAGTAAGGAGAGCTATCTCGTGATCGATAAGCTGGTCAAGGTCTGCAAGGACCTGAAGGTCGATGCTGTTCACCCCGGATATGGCTTCCTCAGCGAGAATGGTGAGTTCGCCCGGGCCTTGGAGAAGGCGGGTGTCATCTTCGTGGGGCCCTCTCCGCATGCCATGAAGGTGATGGGCGACAAACTCGCCGCGAAGGAAGCCGTGAAAGGCCATGGCGTTCCGCTCGTTCCAGGGACTGAAGGTGCCGTGAGCGGCTTGGATGAAGCCATGAAGGTGGCCAAGACCATCACCTTCCCCATCCTGATCAAGGCCGCGGCGGGCGGGGGCGGCAAGGGCATGCGCATCGTGGAGAAGGAGAGCGAATTGAAGGAAGGACTGGAACGGGCCATCAGCGAGGCCCAGAACGCATTCGGTGATGGCAGTGTGTTCATCGAGAAGTACGTGGCTGGCCCGCGCCACATCGAAGTGCAGATCATGGCCGATACGCACGGCAATACCTGCTACCTCTTCGAACGTGAATGCAGTGTGCAACGCCGCCACCAGAAGGTGGTGGAGGAGGCCCCCAGTGCTGTGCTCACGCCCGAACTGCGCAAGCGCATGGGCGAGGCCGCGGTGAACGTGGCCCGCAGCGTGGATTACGTGGGTGCGGGCACCGTGGAGTTCCTCCTCGATGAGCGCAGCGACTTCTATTTCATGGAGATGAACACCCGCTTGCAGGTGGAGCACCCGGTGACCGAGATGATCACCGGACTGGACCTGGTGAAACTGCAGATCCGGGTGGCCGAAGGGGAGAAGCTGCCCTTCACCCAGGATGAACTGAAGATCAACGGCCATGCCATCGAGGTGCGGGTGTACGCCGAGGATCCTTCCAACAATTTCCTGCCCGATATCGGCACCCTCACCACCTACCGCCCTCCCCAGGGAGCAGGCGTTCGGGTGGATGATGGCTTCGAGGAAGGCATGGAGATCCCCATCCACTACGACCCCATGATCGCCAAGCTGATCACCCACGGGGCCACACGTGAAGAAGCCATCGCCCGCATGGAACGGGCCATCGACGATTACTCCATCTCCGGGGTGGAGACGACCTTGGGCTTTTGCCGCTTCACCATGGGGCATCCCGCGTTCCGCAGTGGTAAGTACGATACCCACTTCGTGCGCGACCACTTCAGCCCGGCGGTGCTGGAGGGGAAGGATCCGGACGAACAATTGGCTGCTGCATTGGTGGCCGCCGCCTTGGCTGGTGAGCGCGAACAACGCCCCAAACCCGTTCTGGAAGGCGCCTCTACCGTAAGTGCCTGGAAACTAAAGCGACGCTGAACCGTAAGCAGGGAATAATGGCCCGTGGTTTGCGTTATACCTTCACGTGCCGAAAGGCTTGAACGATGTTCAAGAAGGCTTTGCTCTCCTTGGCGGTGCTAGCCGCTGCGCAAGTGCTCCCCAAAGAGGCACAAGGCCAGGCCTATGTCGTGCACGCGGTGGTCGAAGGCGCCGATACCATCCCGCTGATCTACCTCGGTGAAGCCCAGATCGAAGGGCGTTGGACACCGCGCGACCGGCGCGACGCGGAGAAGTACGATAAGCTGATGCGCAACGTGATCAAGGTGTATCCCTATGCCAAGATCACGGGCCAGCTCCTCTCCGAATACGAGACCGAACTGCAGGCCATCGAAGGCAAGTCCGACCAGGACCTGTACGTGAAGATCGCCGAGGCCGAACTGCGCGCCGAGTTCGAGGCCGAAGTGAAGGACCTCACCGTAAGCCAAGGCAAGGTGCTCGTGAAACTCATCGACCGAGAGACCGGGCAGACCTCCTATGAATTGGTGAAACAGCTTCGGGGTTCGTTCGTAGCCTTCATGTGGCAGGGTCTTGCACGGTTGTTCGACCACGACCTGAAGACCGAGTACGACCCAGAAGGCGACGACGCGACCATTGAACTGATCGTACAGCGCATCGAACGCGGTGAATTGGCCGTTGCTGACCGCTCGGCCCGCACGGCCAAAGCTCAAGCCAAGTTGGAAAAGCGCAAAGCGCGCCTGTACAAGAAGTACGGGCTCACCCAGGAGCCTACCTCCGCCAACTGATCCTCACCACTCCCGCGGGGCGATCAGGTCCTCCACATCCGCGTCGTATCCGTACGCCTCAGCGATGAAGGCGATGTCGCCACCGATGTTCTCCCGAGCCACCGTTTCCAATTCGCTGTCCGCCGCCTCGAATTCCACCTGCAAGGCATTGAATGCCTCCGTGGCCCGATGTGTATGGGTGTACAGGCCTTCCAGATCGCCGGGTTTCTCTCGTTCGATGGCCTGGCACAGTTCAACGAGCACGCCGCGGCCCTTGTCCACCAAGTGATCCGGGAAATAGTCGTCCGAGGCTATAGCGGCCAGGAACTCATAGGTGCGGACGCGTTCGTTCGTGAGGGTGTTCTGGTCCATGGCGGAATGGGTTGCGTGGTCGCCGCAGGAAGCGAGGAGGAAGAGGAAAATGGCACGGATCGATGGTGGCATGTTGGAGCAGGGTTCAGCTTCTCCGTCGGAAGCCCAGACGGACCAACGCAACGACCAGCAGGAGCACCAAGCTGATCGCTAGCAAAGGAAGGAACCAGGCAAGTAGGCTTAATACCAATGCTCCGCCGGTCTCCACGGTGGCCACCACAGGATTTCCAAGCCCCGCGGTTTTCACCGTACTGGCCACCCGAGCCGTGGCTGTACCAGCACTGATCAGTCCCGCCAGTCCGCCTCCGGCGATCAACGCGAGTCCCCAGGAAAGCACCGGTGGCAGGTCCACGAAGGTGCTCATGGCCACCAAGGTGCCCGCCACGGTGGAGAGCGGCACAGCGAGCATATCGAGAAGATGGTCCACGAAGGGGATGTAGTAAGCCAAAAACTCTGCTACCGAGGCCACTCCGAGCGCGATCAGCGCGGGCCATTCGGCCATCCATCCGAAGCCATCGCGCAGCCCAACACCTCCAACATCGAAATGGGCGAAGACGCTGGCTACGAAAAGAGGCAGGAAGACCCGCAGGCCGCACGCTGCAGCCAAGGCGATGCCCACGCCGATGGAGATCAAGAGGTCAGGCCAAGCGCCCATCCCACGAATGTAATGGTCAGGCCAGCCGTCAAGCCAGGTCCAGCCGCATCACATGGTCGTCCATCACGAAACCACTCCCGATGTCGATCACTTCATCCCGGATGATGCGGAAACCTCGGCGTTCGTAGAAGCCACGCGCCGGATTGAACCGGTTCACGTTGAGTTCCACGGCTGCGTCACCGTGGCCTTTGGCGCGTTCGATCACATGCGTCATCAAGCTTTTACCAGCACCCGTGCCTTGGGCCGATGGCAACACGTAGAGCTTATGTAGACGTGTCACCAATGATCCGTTGTAGCCGGTCTCGAACCCGGCGAAGCCCTGAGCCACGCCTTCGATCACGGCGAGGGTGAACCGATGGTCCTTCACCGCGAGTTGATCACGCAGCGCTTCTTCGCTGTACATCAACTCCAGCATGTAGTGCAACTGGGCTGTGGAGAGGATCGCGCCATACGCGATCGGCCACGTTCTGTAGGCGATGTCACGGATCACCGGAACATCGATGACCGAGGCCTCCCGCAGGATCACTTGCTGAACGAGGGGGCCACGACCAACTCCTTGCTGCCAGCGGTATACTGATAGAAGCCCTCGCCGCTCTTCACGCCGAGTTTACCCGCCGTCACCATCTGCACCAGCAGGGGGCAAGGCGCGTATTTCGGGTTGCCGAATCCTTCGTGCAGCACGCGCAAAATGGCCAAGCAGGTGTCCAAGCCGATGAAGTCGGCCAGTTGCAAGGGACCCATCGGATGCGCCATGCCCAACTTCATTATCGCGTCGATCTCCGCCACGCCGCCCACACCTTGGAACAACGCTTCGATGCTCTCGTTGATCATCGGCATCAAAATGCGGTTCGCGATGAAGCCCGCGTAGTCGTTCACCGTCACCGGCACTTTTCCGATCGCGGCGCTCAGGTCGACCACCGTCTTCGTCACCGCATCTGTTGTGTCGTACCCGCGGATCACTTCCACCAGTTTCATCACCGGCACCGGGTTCATGAAATGCATGCCGATGACCTGCTGCGGGCGCTTCGTGACGGCTGCGATACGCGTGATGCTGATGCTGCTGGTATTGGTGGCCAGGATGCAACCCGCCGGTGCATTCGCATCCAGGTCGCGGAATATCCTCAGTTTAAGGTCCACGTTCTCCGTAGCGGCCTCCACCACCAATTCCGCGCTCTTCACTCCCGCAGCCATGTCCGTGCTCGTGGTGATGTTCTTCAACGTCGCGGCTTTCTGGTCTTCGGTCAAGGAACCCTTTGCCACCTGTCTATCCAGGTTCTTGCCGATGGTGGCCAGGCCTTTGTCCAAGTTCCCCTGCGCGAGGTCGATCAACGTGACCTGATGGCCGCTTTGTGCGAAGACATGGGCGATGCCGTTGCCCATCTGGCCGGCACCGATGACAGAGATGTTCATGCGTGTTCGATTGCGGTGGCAAGGTAGGAGGGGATCGCGATCCTCGTCTACTTGCCGTCGCCTTTGAAGATGATGATCACCGTGTACGCCAGGATCTTCAGGTCCATGGCGATGCTCATGTTCTCGATGTAGAGCACATCGAACTTCAAGCGACGCACCATCTGTTCCACGTTCTCGGCATAGCCGAATTTCACCTGCCCCCAGCTCGTGATGCCCGGACGCACTTTATGCAGGTGACGATAGTGAGGTGCCACCTCCATGATGGCATCGATGAAATGCTGCCGCTCGGGGCGTGGACCGACCAGGCTCATCTCGCCTTTCAGCACGTTCCAGAACTGCGGCAGCTCATCCATGCGTGTTTTCCGCATCCAACGGCCGAACGGGGTGATCCGCGGATCCGAGGTGCTGCTGAGCTGTGGTCCGTTGCGTTCAGCGTCCGCGTACATGCTTCGGAATTTCACGATGCGGAAGGGCCGACCATGCTTACCGATGCGCTCCTGCCAGAAGAATACGGGCCCTGGGGAGGAAAGCTTCACGCCAATGGCCAGGATCAGGAAGATCGGCGATAGGATGAACAAAGCCAGCGCACTGGCGAAGATGTCGATGCCTCGCTTCATGCTGAATTGCCAGGCTGGCATGATCAAGGGGTTCACCTCGATCAAAGGCGCACCGAAGAGGCTCGTCATCTTCACCGAGCCGGAGAGGATGTCGTACATGTCCGGGATGATCTTGATGCGCACGCCGGTGCCTTCGAGTTCGTTCATTATCCGGCTGATGTGCTCATGCTCGCCGGAGTCCACGGCGATGATGGCCTCTTCCACACCATGCTTGCCGATGACCTGCCGAAGCTCGTTCCATTTGCCCAGGCGCGGCAGACCCACAGAGGTGAGCAGCTGATCCCCCCCGTTCACGTTCACAAAGCCCACGAACCGATTGCCCGGTGATTTGCGCATCGCCTCGATCTCGGCATGGATGGCCAACGCCCGCTCGTTCCCACCCACCAGCACGGTGTTGAACCCGATGCGCCGGTCGTGTACCCTACGGACCGTGTTGCTCGTGAGGATGAACCGCAACGAGAAGTTCAGGCTGAAATGCAGGATGAAGAGCGCTAGGAACGAACGATAGTAGAACCGGTAGTTCGCCACCTCATCATCGAGCAGGAGTACAAAGAAGATGATGACCACTCCGAGGAAGCTGATCAGCAGGGTCTGGCCCAATTCCATCGTACGGTAACGCCGGTGGATCTCCCGATAGCCACCCATCACCGTGTAGAGCCCGAACCAGAACAAGGGGATCAGGATGAGACCCTTGTAATAGTTCGCGTCGAATTCCACCGGTACGGGATAGCCGAATTTTATGGGCTCCAGGACCATCTTGCGATAGAGGTAGAACAAGGTCCACGCAGCCGCACTACTCACCAGATCGGCGAGGACGTAACGGGCCACCATGAGCCTTGTGTTCACCATCACGCGGGTCTTACGATCTTCAGGTTATCGAAGTAGCCGACCGCAGAGGTGCGTCCGCCCGAGAGTTGAGCACCGATGTAGATGTCGCGACCGGTTATGCCGGGTAGGTTGAAGAGGCTCGAAAGCTCCACATAGACCTTGTTCCAACTGACCGCCCCGATCGATGCTGTAGGCACCAACACGAGCCAAGGTTCGTATTCCGTGATCCCTTCGGATTCGTAGGTGAAGCCGATGGTGAGATCGATGTCCGTGCTGTAGTCCATCTCCAGGTACACCGGCCCCGTTGCACCCGCGAAGTTCTGCTCCGTCTGTAGAGCGAGCCTGTCATTCAACGCATCCAGCACGAATCCGCCGCATTGCGTGCCATCGAACACGGCCTCAGGTCGATCAACGGGAGAGATCAGGAGTAAGGTGGTGTCGCTCTCAGGAACCGCTACCAATTGGCTCCCCGCATCGTTGAAGCGCTCGAACCAGATCGTGCTCGGCTGGTATTGCACCACTGGGCTCACCCGAGTAGTGACGCCCGGCTCCAAGTCAGCACTGCCGCTCCAACTCGTGTAATACGGATACCGCAGTCGATCATCGAAGGAACCGTTCCGCTGGATGCCGGCCGTGATGCCGATGCTCCTGACGCCTTCAGCAAGGACCGGAATACGCGCTGGGAGCTGCCATACACCCACCGTTCGTTCGTTCACCGTCACCCACACATCGGTGACCCGGCTGCTATTACCACCTTGTTCGTCGGTGGCCGAAACGGACACGGCATCAACCTCCAAGTAGGCTGGTACGGACTCGGTCTTTCGGCAACCGGTCAGTACGATCGAAAAGGTGATAAGGGATAGTATTCGGATCATGCTATGCATGCACAACGCGGCGGACGATGGATCAGTATCTAGGGGTGCAGATGACGTTGCATATCATCCAATATGGCATGTGCTACATGTAACGCGGCCACGCCATCCTTCAAGGGGACTTTGGTCGGTGCGCCGGTCCGGATGCTGACGGCGAAGGCCCGCAGTTCCTCGCGGATGGCATTGATCGGCGTGATCTCCGGTTTCTCGAAGCTGATCTCGCGCACCCCTTTCC
>DAOORM010000051.1:0-9529 GCA_035389265.1 Flavobacteriales bacterium
TGCTTGAGCAACACCACGCCATACAACGAGATCGTGGTGGACCGGTGCCTCTTCACCAACAACAGCACGACCAATTCGGTGATCGTGATCGACGACTTCCTATCGGGCAAGCTGATGAATTCCGCCATCATCGGTAATCGCGTGAGCGGCTTTTCATCTGAAGTCCTCCGCGTGAACACGTTCGGCAATAGCACATCGCCCTTCGACCTGATCAATTGCACCATCGCACACAACCGCAATACCAGCACATCGACGATCCAGGCGGAGATCATCCAGTTGGAGGATAACCACATGGTCGTGAGCAACTGCATCCTGTTCGGGAACACGAGCTACGCCGGTCGACAAATGCGGAATGGGCCGATCGTGCGGCATTCATTGGTAGAGGGAGGATACCCGAATGGGACGAACATCATCGACACGGATCCCCTTTTCACCGCGCCGAACCCCGATGCGCCTGCCAATTTCGATGTGACCGCGTTCGACTATACGCTGTCGGCATCATCTACTGCCGTGAACAGTGGCAACAACACCTACGTTCCTGCGGAAAGCGAACTGGACCTTGCCCTGGTCCCGCGCATCCAAGCCGGCACGGTGGACATGGGCTGCTATGAATCGGACTTCACCACCGGCATCCGGGCATCCGAATGGGCTGATTCATCGTGGACTTACGATCCTGCTCAACGGGCCTTGATCCTGACCTCCACCACTTCGACCAGTCCGCTGTCCGTGTCCATCCATGATGTCCAGGGTCGCTTGGTCTCGACCGCGACCGCGCAGAACGGCCTGGTGCGCTTGGATCTCCTGTCCGGTGTACACTTCGCCACAGCGCAGGGCTTCAGCGTCCTGAAATTCGTAGTCCCATAGGGCACGAATTCCCAACATTTCACAAGATCATACGCACCGGGAACGGCGCTCGTTCACGCACCGATGGCGGCACATAGGTGTCGACCAGCACGTGCATGCGCATCCTGTTGATCAACCCACCACATGAGAGCATCGGCAGTCGGATGGCCGGTGAACACCTACCACCACTGGGTCTGCTGAGCATCGGCGGACCACTGCTCGATGCGGGGCATCAGGTGGAATTGCTTGATGCGGACTTCGCCCCGATGAGCTTCGCGGCGATCGTGAACGACGCTGCACACCGCCGACCGGATGCCGTGCTGCTCGGGCACTCGGGGTCCACTTCGGCGCAACCGATCATCAACAGCATCACCGCGCTTATCAAAGAACGACTGCCGGGAACGATCGTCATCATCGGCGGGGTCTTTCCAACCTACCACTGGGAGCGTATCCTGCTCGATAACCCGGCGATCGATCATGTGGTCTGTGGAGAAGGTGAGGAAGTGGCGCTCCAGCTCATGCAGGCCTTGCGAACGGGTACAGACCTCGACGTTGTGAAAGGGATCGCCACGCGGAAGGACGGCATACCCTATCGGACGGCCCCAGCACTCACCCTGCAGGACCTTGATGCATACCGGATCGGCTGGGAACTGATGGAGGGCTACCACTACACCTACTGGGGACAACGCAAAGCGGTGGTGATCCAATTCTCCCGTGGCTGCCCCTACCCCTGCACCTATTGCGGCCAGAGCCTTTTCTGGAAGAAATGGCGCCACCGCGATCCACAGAAACTAGCCGATGAGATCGAGATGCTCGCGAGGACGCGTGGGATCGAGGTGATCAACTTCGCCGACGAGAACCCATCCAGCAACCCCAAGGCGTGGCGTGCCTTTTTGGACGCGCTGGTGGCGAAAGACCTCGGACTGACGCTTGTGGGAAGCATCCGCGCGGACAACATCGTACGCGATGCCGACTTCCTACACCTCTACAAGAAGGCCGGGTTCGAACGCTTCCTGCTTGGGATCGAGAACTATGATGCCACGGTGCTGGAGCGGATCAAGAAAGCCGGCACGGTCTCCAAGGACAAGGAGGCCATCCGCCTTCTCAGGAAACATGGGATCCTCTCCATGGCCACGTACGTCGTCGGCTTCGGGGAGGAGACCACGCAGGACTTCATCAATAGCCTACGGCAGCTCCTGGCATATGATCCCGACCAAGTGCAATTGCTGTACGTGACACCACACAAGTGGACGCCGTACTTCGAAGAGGTGAAGGAAAAGGAGATCATCCTGGCCGATCAGCGCAAATGGGATTACAAGCACCAGGTGATCCGAACGGTGAACCTGAAGCCCTGGCTGGTGATCCTCTACGTGAAGCTGATCGAGGTGATCATGCAGACAAGGCCCCGGTCGGTGCTGCGTCTATTCTTCCACCGCGACCGGAAACTGCGACGCGCTATGTGGTGGTATACCCGGATCGGTCGCCGGGTATGGCTGCACGAGCTGTACCAGTTCTTCTTCGTCACGAAGATCAGCAAGGAACGGATCCGGATGGCGGAGTTCTGGAAGTGACTTGAACGCACAGCTGAGGTGCGAGGCGGGCTTGAAGTTCGCAATTCCGTCTTCGTACCTTTGTGAGATCATGAAGACCCTTGACCGAGTGACCTTTGACCCAGAAGTGATGGGGGGGCGACCTTGTATTCGAGGAATGCGGATCACCGTAGGTGTGGTCGTCGGTCTTGTCGCTGCGAAGCACAGTCGTGAAGAGATCATCGCGTTATACCCTTACCTCGAGGACGAGGATATCACGCAGGCCCTTCAGTTCGCAGCATGGAGCGCCAGTGAGCGGGAGATCCCCATCCATCGCGCATGAAGTTCATGGTGGACGTTTGTCTTTCGCCCGCAGTGGTTGAGAGACTGCGTGATCTTGGCGTCAATGCCGTCCACTGGTCAGCGGTCGGCCGAGTCGATGAAAAGGATCTTGTGATCATGGAATGGTGTGCCTCTCATGGTCATGTACTCATAACGGCAGATACCGACTTCGCCCACCTGTTAGCACTCATGAGAACGCGAGCACCGAGCGTGTTAATACTAAGGACCGCCGATCACGCTCCCTCCACCGTCGTGCCACTGATCAGCCATGTCATCGTGCAGTGGGAGGCTGAGCTTAACGCTGGCTGCTTGGTATCCGTGGATGAAACAAAGGCACGCCTGCGGAACCTACCGATCCGATAGCTGCCTCGGCAATTACACGTTCCGCTCGATGAACTTCACGATCTCGCCGGCAATATCCTGACCGGTGGCGGCTTCGATCCCTTCGAGGCCGGGTGAGCTGTTCACCTCGATCACCAACGGTCCGCGGTCGCTTTGAAGCATGTCCACACCGGCCACATGCAGGCCCAGTGCTTTCGCCGCTTTGATGGCTGTGACCTCCTCCTCGTGCGAGAGTTGGATGAGCTCAGCAGTTCCACCCCGGTGCAGGTTGCTGCGGAACTCGCCTTCCTTGCCGGTGCGTTTCATGGCGCCCACCACGCGGCCATCCACCACGAAGGCACGGATGTCGATGCCCCGGCTCTCCTTGATGAACTCCTGCACGATGACACGTGCCTTCAAGCTGTTGAACGATTCGCACACCGCTACGGCCGCCTTCTTGGTCTCGGCGAGCACGACGCCAAGGCCTTGGGTACCTTCCAGCAGCTTGATGATGCATGGTGCACCGCCCACGTTGTCCACGATGCTGCCTACATCCTTGCTGTAGTTCGTGAAGACCGTCTTCGGGATGCCCACACCACTGCGGGTGAGGATCTGCATGCTGCGCAATTTGTCGCGGCTGCGCACCAAGGCCTGGCTCTCCGTGGTGGTGAACACCTTCATCATCTCGAACTGGCGCACCACAGCTGTGCCGTAGAATGTAACGCTGGCCCCGATGCGGGGGATCACCGCGTCCACATCCACCAACGGCTGCCCGCCGTAGAGGATCTGCGGGTTCTTCTTTTCGATGAGGATGTCGCACTTGACGTGGTTGACCACCCGGGCATGGTGACCACGCGCTTCGATGGCCTCCACCAGCCGTTTGGTGGAGTACAGTTTGGTGTCCCGCGAGAGGACTACGATGTTCATGGGGAACGGAAGTGGTGCAAAAGTAGGAGGATGCTGGTGCATCTTCGCGGTGTGAGCGCAGGTTCCCTTCTCCGCATCTTCGATAGACCAGCCACCAACCTGCTGGTGGTGCTCACCATGATCGCCCTGGTCCCCCGGCTAGTGGCGGCGCTCTTCAGCCAAGGCTACTTCGCGCACGACGACCATTTCTTGGTGATCGAGGCGGCCGGCAGCTGGGCGGCTGGTTTCGACTACAACAACTGGCTGCCTTGGAACCAGGGCGGCGATCCCCGTCCGAGCGGCCATAGCTTCTTCTACGTTGGCCTGCATTACCTGCTCTTCACGGCACTCAAGGCCGTTGGACTCACCGACCCGAAGACCGTGATGGTGGTGGTGCGCCTGCTCCATGCGGTATGGAGCTTGGTAGTGGTGCGCACAGGCTATCGGATCGCCTTGCACCTATCAGATGAAAGGACCGCGTGGCGCACGGGTGTCTTCCTCGCGCTCTTCTATTTCATGCCCTTCCTCAGCGTACGCAACCTGGTGGAGGTGGCCTGCATCCCCTTCCTGATGTTGGGTGCCTGGCAACTCGTGCGGGCGAAAGATGGCCCAACCACGCACCACGCCTTGCTCGCGGGTCTTTGGATCGGGTTGGCCATCAACGTGCGTTTCCAGACCCTCTTCTTCGCGGCAGGACCGGGGCTTGCCCTATTGTGGCAACGGAAATGGGGCCAAGCTTTCGCCTACGGTGCCGGCGTGGCGTTGCCCGTGCTGGTACTGCAATCGGCCATCGACCTGTTCCTCTGGGGTCGGCCCTTCGCCGAACTCACGGAGTACGTGCTGTACAACATGGCCAACACCACCACCTACTTCGATCAACCGTGGTACAACTACGGGCTGCTGCTCCTAGGCATATTCATCCCGGTCTTCAGCTTAGCGGTGTTCTTTGGCTTCTTCCGCCGCCCCACCCCGCTGGTGCTCTGGGTGCCCACGGCTCTTTTCCTAGCCATCCACTCCTATTTCCCGAACAAGCAGGAACGCTTCCTATTCCCCATCGTCCCGCTCTTCTTCGTGCTGGGATACGTGTCTTGGGAACTCTGGCGCACCTCAAGTGCATGGTGGGCGGAACGGGAGAGACTGTGGCGCGGTGTCCTGGTCTTCACCTGGAGCATCAACACCTTGGCCCTGGTGCTCCTCTGTTTCAGTTACAGTAAACGGAGCCGGGTCGAGGCCATGGTAGTTCTGCAAGGCATGGATGCGGTGAAGGGTATCCTGATCGAGGATACCTACAAGCAGACCGCCCCGATGCCGCCCTTGTTCTACAGCGGCAAATGGGACATGAGCGTGGAGCCCTGGGTGGACCCAAAGCAGGACCTCCATGCCCGGTTGACCGTCTTCCCGGACAGCACCCGACCGAACATGGTGCTCTTCATCGGGGAGGAGGACTTGCAGGCGCGCATCAGTCGAACGACAATTGCGATGGGCCGGTTGAGCCTGATCGAACGCGTGCAGCCCGGCGCCTTGGACCGACTCGTGCATTGGCTTAATCCCGTGAACCGCAACGAAGTGATCACCATCGCGGAGGCTGTTGTACCCTTCGTTCCTGCCCGGTCGACGGCCGCTCAGTAGCTTCGCACCCGTTCCGCAATCCACACCATGGACGTTTCAACCCTGGATCCCTCGGTCCTCCTGACCAGCGAAGGGATCATCGCCTTGCTCACGCTCACCGCGCTCGAGATCGTGCTGGGCATCGACAACATCATCGTCATCAGCATCCTCAGCGGCGAGCTGGAGGGGAAGAAGAACCAACGCAAAGCGCAGCGGATGGGTCTCGGACTGGCGATGATCACCCGGCTAGCCCTACTCTTCAGCATCAGCTTCATCATGAGCCTGCAGGAGCCTTTCCTGCACCTCGGCGATCATCCGATCAGCGGGCGTGACCTGGTGTTGATCATCGGCGGACTCTTCCTGATCTGGAAGGCCACGGTGGAGATCCATGCCAAGGTGGAACACAAACGCGAGAAGGACGGCCCCAAACGCAAGGCGAGCAGCATGCTCAGCGTGGTGCTGCAGATCATCGTGATCGACATCGTATTCAGCCTGGACAGCGTGATCACCGCCGTGGGGATGAGCAATCAGCTCATCATCATGTCGCTCGCCGTGATCTTCGCCGTATTGCTGATGCTCTTCGCGAGTGGCCCCATCGCCGACTTCGTGAACAAGCACGGCACCGTGAAGGTGCTGGCGCTCACCTTCCTTGTGATGATCGGTGCTGCACTGATCATGGAAGGCTTCGGCGAGCACATCAACAAGACCTTCATCTACTTCGCCATGGGCTTCAGTGTACTCGTCGAGTTCCTCAACCTGCGCATGAAGGTGAACGAGAGCCGCTTGATGGGCCACCGCGACGAGGACATCCACCTCGAGTGAGGCAGTGGGCTAGCGAGACACGATCACGAACTCCGTACGCCTGTTCTGGGCGCGACCTTCCTCCGTGTCGTTGGTGGCGATCGGTTTCTCCGGTCCGTAGCCTTGGTGCGTAAGGCGACCAGCGGCAATACCTTTCCCTTGTAGGTAGTTACTTACCGTGCTTGCCCGGTTCTCACTGAGCACCTTGTTCTCGGCCGCACCACCGCGACTATCGGTATGGCCTTCGATGCGGATCTTCACCGTGGTGTTCTCCTTCAGGAAGCCGATCAGTTCATCCAGGATGTATTCCGAGGACTTCGTGATGTCAGCTGAATTCGTAGCGAACTTGATGTCGTTCACCCGGTAGCTCTTCCCCACTTCGATCTTCTGCACCTTCATGTCCACCTTGGCCACGCCAGCACGTACGGTGTCCTCAGCGGAGAAGCTGCGGCTGTCGAAGACGTGGTCCTTCTTCTTCACCGTCATGATCACATCGCTACCCGGCTTCAATTTCACCACGGTGGCATAACGACCGGTGGTGTTGTCCACGTTGATCACTTCCACCTTGCGGGTGTCCATGTACTCGATCTCCACGGTCGCATCCTTCACCAATTCGCCTTTCTCGTTGCGCACCTCGCCTTTCACCACGAGGATGTCATCCGGACGCAGTTCCTTCGGCAGCTCGAACCCGAAGATGTCCAGGTCACCTGCACCTTGGTAACGCGCACTGGCGAAGTAGGCCGTATGTCCATCAGCGCTCACGATCAACCCGTGTTCATCCTGATCCGTGTTCAAGGGATGTCCCAGGTTCTTCGGCTTTGTCCAGGTTCCGTCATCGTTCAACTTGCTGAAGAAGATGTCGTAGCCTCCGATACCCCGATGACCGCGCTTCTCGTCCACACGGCCGCTCTCATCCACGGGTGGTTTCGCCGCGAAATAGAGCGTGCGGCTGTCGCTATGCATGAAAGGCGCCTTCTCATCCCCGGTGGTGTTGATGCCCTTGACCGGTCGCGCAGGTGACCATTGCCCCGTGCCATCACGCTTGCTTTCGAAGATGTCGATGCCGTCGGTGTTCGGCCGGATCGTGGCGAAGTACAGTGTATTACCATCAGCGCTCAACGAGGGCTGGCTCTCCCAACCATCGGGCGTGTTGATGTTCGGTCCGAGGTTCTCAAGACCGGCCCACTCGAAGGTCTGACCGCCTTTGTCCAGGTCGAACTTGGTCTCGTAGTGTGAACGGAAGATGTCGCAGTTCTTGTATCCTGCACTATTCGGCGGTCCACACACCGTAACGAACATCTCCTGGTTGTTCACGCTGATGGTCAAGCCACCGTAGTTGTCGCCCACGTTGAACGGATCGGGCAAAGCGCGCCCGGCGTTGAAGTCGGCCTTCACGTCTGTTCGGCGAGCTTCGGTGAGTTCCTCCACGTCGCGTGATACGATATCACCTTTGGCTTTCACTTGGCTCACCCGCGTGAAGAAGAGCAATTCGTTGTCCGGCGAGAGCATGGGCAGGTACTCCTTCGCCGCCGTGCTCACATTGCGCACGATGGATGGGTTCAATGGTGCAGTGTTCTTGTAGAAGTCCACATAGAACTGGAGCTCCGGCATGAGCGCTTCCACATCGGTGTACTTCTTGTCGAAGTCCTTGCTCAGCTTCGCTGGATCGTCACTTGGGAACTTTCGGAAGGTCTCGAAGGCCTTCGCCGCTTGGGCGAACTCGTCCTGCCCGTAGTGCATCGTACCCAACAGGTAAGGCACATCGCTGTGGTAGTTCGGGCACTTCGCCTGGAGCTGTTCGAAGTACTTGATCGCAGGCCCGAAGCCCTTGCCACCTTCCTTGCCGATGCGATAGGCCGAGCCACCGAGTTGGAAAAGGCACTCCGCACATTCGCCATCCAACTCCAAGGAGGCTTTCAACTTCTGGTGACGTTCCACCGGGTCTTTCGCCTTGGCAGCCTCGTCCAGCAACTTCACGATCTTCTTGTCGGTGGGCTTGCCGCAGGGGTCTTCGGTGTTTTCATCCTGTGCCTGAATGGCCATCACCGACGCGACCAGCGTCACCACCAGCATGGAACATCGTACGATCATTCCTCGCATTTCATTCACTGTACGTTCTGGTCGACCCTCAAGGCCTACGCTACGGGATCTTCGCATCGATCTCATCTGTTCACCAAGTACCCTACTTCACCGTCGTGTTGGTGGCTTCGGCCTTGGCGATCAGGTCGTCGCCTTTCTTCCGGGCCGATTCCACGAGGCCATCGGCACGCTTGTCCGCTTCGGCCACCGCCTGTTTCTCCTTCTTGTCCGCTTCTTCCTTGGCCTTCTTGGCCGCGGCTTGGGCGGCCACTTTGGCCAGCGGGTTGGTCACCTTGGCCACGGCATCGTCCGCGGCTTTGTACGCTTCCCCTTTGATGCGCGCGGCTTCCGAGCGGGCCTTTGCTTTGATGTCATCGGCCTGCTTCTGCGCCTCGGCCACCAAACGCGCCGCTTCTTCGCGAGCACGGGCCACGGCCTCCTCCTTCGCCTTGTCGATCTGGTTGTTCAACTCCTGCTTCACCTCGGCGACGACCACGTCCTTCACGTTGGAGGTGCCACCGGCGAAGACGGGTTTCACGATGGGCTTGTCGATGGTACCGGTGATCTTGGCCGTGAGGTCCAGCTCGGCGGGCACTTGGAAATTGGCCCCCAGTGCGCTGTTGGCTTTGCCTAACAGACCGGCCACCGCCGTGGATGCCGCGGCGCCGAACATGTCGCTCGGCACCTTCGCCTTCATGTTATAATCGATGGCCTGATCCGCGAAGGCCGTGCTTCCGCCCACGTTCGCTTTGATCCGGTCGATCTTGACGTTGAAGGGTTCGGTGATCATCTTGCCGTCCTCGAACTTGTAGTTGAAGACCACGTCGTTCAAAGTGGTGTTCTTGATGCCGTCCAGCTTCAACGCCTTGGCGATGTCCACCAACGGCTGGAATCCCTCGATCCGCACGCTCTTCGTGCGCAAGGTCCCGCGACCCGTCAAGGTGTTCATGTCCGGCTGCATGGTCTGGTCCAGGTTGGCCTTCATACTCAGGTTGGTGCTGAACTTGCCTTTGCAGGTCTTGGCGATCGGCGCCATCTTCTGGACGGTCTCCATGTACTTCACCGTCTGTTCGATGTCCAGCTCCTTCACGTCGTAGGTG
>DAOORM010000052.1:0-9510 GCA_035389265.1 Flavobacteriales bacterium
AGAGCTCGGTGAGGTACTGGCGGTGGCCGTTCAGCTTCTGGTAGCCCTTGCGGCGCTTCTTCTTGAAGACGAGCTCCTTGTCGCCCTTGCCGTGGCTGAGCACCTTGGCGCTGATGCGGAAGCCGTCAACCTTGGGCGTACCCACGTTCACGGTCTTGCCATCGCTCACGAGCAGGACATTGTCCAGTTCAACGTGCTTGCCTTCCTCGGCTTCGAGGCGGTGCACTTTCAGCTTCTGGCCCTTGCTCACTTTGAACTGCTGGCCGGCGATGTCTACGATGGCGTACATGGTCTTTCCTCGGAAATGGGCTGCAAATGTAGTGGATCGTATCGAACTGACAAGCCCCGGTTGAAAAGGCGTAAGTGCCTGTCCAGCCGGGGCTTGTGGAGGTTGCCTTGGAAAGTGTTGCCGATCAGAGCTTAAAAGCCTTCTTCACCACCTCCACGGCATTGAGTTCCTCCCAAGGGAAGAGCTTCACCTTCACCGTGGCTTTTTGGCCGGCGTTGTTGAACGTCTTGGTCACCACCTTGCTTTCGCGTCCCATATGCCCGTAGGCTGCGGTCTCGCTGTAGATCGGGGTGCGCAGGGCGAAACGTTGCTCGATGAAGTAGGGGCGCATGTCGAACTCCTTCAGTCCGCTTATGGTCTTCGCGATCTGGCCGTCGGTCATCTTCACCTTGCTCGTGCCGTAGGTGTTCACGTAGAAACCGACGGGCTTGGCCACACCGATGGCATAGGCCACCTGCACGAGCACTTCATCGCAAACGCCTGCTGCGACCAGATGCTTGGCCACGTGGCGGGCTGCATACGCTGCACTGCGGTCCACTTTGCTGGGGTCCTTGCCGCTGAAGGCTCCACCACCGTGCGCGCCTTTGCCACCATAGGTGTCCACGATGATCTTGCGACCGGTGAGACCCGTATCACCATGTGGACCGCCGATCACGAACTTGCCGGTGGGGTTGATGTGGTAGGCGATATCCTTGCCGAACAAGGCCTGAACGCGCTTGGGCAGTTGCTTCTTCACACGCGGGATCAGGATGTTGATCACATCGTCCTTGATCTTCGCGAGCATCTTGGCCTCCTTGTCGAAGTCGTCGTGCTGGGTGCTCACCACGATGGCGTCGATGCGCAGGGGAGTTCCGTTGTCGGCGTATTCGATCGTCACCTGGCTTTTCGCGTCGGGGCGGAGGTAGGCCATCTTGCTCTTCTTCTCGCGACGGATCACGGCCAGTTCACGCAACAGCATGTGGCTGATCTCCAGCGGGAGCGGCATGTAATTATCCGTATCGCGGCACGCGTAGCCGAACATCATGCCTTGGTCACCGGCACCTTGCTCTTCGGGTTTCTTGCGCTCCACACCCTGGTTGATATCCGGGCTTTGCTCGTGGATGGCGCTGAGCACGCCGCAGCTGTGCGCCTCGAACATGTACTCGCTCTTGGTGTAGCCGATGCGCTCGATCACTTCCCGTGCGATCTGCTGCACATCGAGGTACGCTTTGCTTTTCACTTCACCGGCCAGCACCACTTGACCAGTGGTCACCAGGGTTTCGCAAGCCACCTTGCTGCTCGGGTCGAAGGCAAGGAAGTGGTCGATAAGGGCATCGCTGATCTGGTCGGCGACCTTGTCGGGGTGGCCTTCGCTGACGGATTCAGAGGTGAAGAGATAGGGCATGTGGTTGAGTTCGAGGCTGCAAAGGAAACAGTTCCGGCGGGACCGACAAGATCCCGGGCGAAAGGGGTTATGAACGCTACCGGACCAATTCGTAGACCGTGGCGTACGGGTTGGTCGCTCCTTTCCGATAGTGACGCACCAACACGTCCTGCAAGGTGCTCATGCGACAGTGGTCCGGCTGGCCAGCGTGCCCGATCAGCACGATCCGGTCGATCCGTGGTGTGCGTTGCTGCAGGATATGGTCGGGCAGCCATTCCATACATCCGGCGCCACCACCTAAATGGCGGCCGAGCTGCTCGGGCAGTGCGCTACACCAGACATAGGGGAAGTACCCCGTGCCACATTCGTAGTTGTCCAAAAGCACTACATCGCGCTCGGCGGCCAGCAAGGATGGAATATGGCCTAATAACCAGTTATCCTCCCTGTTGATCGGAAGTACGACGGTGCCTTCCGGGATGGAGGTCGCTATGGAGCTGACCTGCTGGATCCGGTCCGCCATTGGTGCCATGGCCTGGCTGATGTACCCGTTGCGCGCTTGATGCGCAAGCAGCGTCATGGCCACGATGGGGATCGCGGCCACGAGCGGGATACGCTGCACCGCCACCCATACGATGAACAATAGCAACGCCATCCATTGCAGCCGAACGGTGATGTAGCTCGCATAGCCAGAGGAATCGGGCAGGATGAAGTAGAGGACGAGCAGGAGCACCGCTAGCACGAGGGCCAGATCACCGGGTACCATCCGCAGGCCTGAGTTCTGCCAACGCACGAACACGGATAGCAGCGCACTCGCCACGAGGAGAAGCTTGATGGCGTACGTGAATTTCTCCTCGGCGCCGTAGTGGTACAACACCAGGCTGCGCAGGTCGAACAAGTCGTGGAGGTTGGCCGCTCTGTCCACCTCACCCCAGCTGGCCTGCTGCGCGGCATTGAAGTCGAGGAAGAGCAACAAGGCGGGCAGACATGCCACGAACACGGCCAACAAGCTCCCCCAGCGACCGCCGGGCAACGCGCTCGTGCGGTCCTTCTTACCGAAGACCACCAACAGCTCGTGGCCACCAAGCAGGAGGAAGAAGAGGGCCAGTGCGGTGGTATGCGTGTAGAAGAGCATCACGCTCGCACCCAAGAGGATCAGTAAGGTGATCCATGATATCCGCGGGGCTCGCATCCACCATGCAGCGGACCCGAACGCCAGCGCCACACCGAGCAGGAAATTGTGGAAGCCCAGCACGAGCATGAAGTTCACCGTGAAGGGGAGCGCCAAGAGCACTATCGGTGAAACTTGTCCGAGCGAGCGTGCCAAGGACCAAGTCCCGAGTCCGGTGCCGAGGATGATCAAGGCAAGGAGGGCCCGCTCAGCGATCAAGCCGGGGAGCACGGTCTGCAGCACACCCAGGATGATGTGCCCTACGCGGTTCGGCACCAAGCCGGGGTTTTCACAGTAGACACCCTCGGGTGCACCTTCGAAGAGCATACGTGCCGTGTGCAGATGCGTCCAGCCGTCCAGTGTCGGGAAAGCCGGTATCCACAGGACCCACAAGGCATTCAGCGCGATCAGCGACCCGATGGCCCAAGCGAGCAGGCGTTCCGTGCGCGCGGGGCTCATGCCTACTTCCCTTTGCGGGTAAGCTCTTTGAACACTTCCTCCAGGCCGCGCTCGCTCTTCTGCATGCCGAGCACCTGCAGGCCATTGTCCACCGCGAAACGGAACACAGCCGGCCGCACATCGATGGAAGCATCGTGTTCCAACACCCAGCTGTTCCCCTGTTTGCGATGTGCGCCAAGCACACCTGCGATGTTGGTCAGGCGGTTGGCATGTACATCGCCATCGAACTCCACCTCCAAGGCCTCGCGGTGCTGGGTGTTGCTGCGTAGTGTGCTCGCTTTGTCATCGGCAACCAGCCTGCCGCGGTCGATGATGATGACCCGATCGCAGATGGCTTCCACCTCCTGCATGATGTGGGTACTGAGCATAACGGTCTTCTGCTCCCCGATCCGTTTGATCAACGCGCGGACCTCCACGAGCTGGTTCGGATCGAGCCCACTGGTGGGTTCATCGAGGATCAACACATCCGGGTCGTGGATCATGGCCTGGGCCAATCCCACGCGCTGCCTATATCCCTTGCTCAGCGCACCGATGGGCTTGTGCTGTTCGGGTCCTAATCCGACCAGCTCGATCATCTCCTTCACACGCGGGCCGCGGTTGCGCATACCATGCAGCCCCGCTACCAGGTCGAGGTACTCCTTCACGTACAGGTCGAGGTACAGCGGGTTGTGTTCGGGTAGGTAGCCCACGTGGCGGCGCACCTTCAAGCTGTCCTTGCCGGTATCGAAGCCGCAAACGGTGGCCGTGCCATCGGAAGGGGGAAGGAAGCACGTGAGGATCTTCATCATCGTGCTCTTGCCCGCACCATTGGGTCCAAGGAAACCGACCACCTCACCGGCACCCACCGAGAAGGAGACATCGTCCAACGCCTTCTGAGCGCCGTATAGCTTGGTGATGTGGTTGACGATGATGGACATGCCTAGCCGGTGATGAGGTGCGAAAGTAACGTGACTGACCAGAGCCGCAGTACGTCCGGCCGGTACGAACCATCTTTGTGGCATCACCGCATTATGTGGTGGATACAGAAGATGCCGACCGGACTGGTGATGCGATCGACGGGTAGCCGCTACCTGGTGCGCGGGGAGGATGGTTCCCTGCACGAATGCGTCGCGCGCGGCAACCTTCGGATCAAGGGCTGGAAAAGCACCAACCCCGTGGCTGTTGGAGATCGCGTGGATTACCTTCCGCAGATGAGCGATGAAGAGGTCGGTTCGATCATGGAGCTGCATGAGCGCACCAACTACATCGTGCGGAAAAGCGTCAACCTATCGCACCATAAGCACGTCATCGCCGCCAACTTGGACCAGGCCTTGGTACTGGTGACCGTGGCTCGACCGCGCACCTCGTTCGGCTTCATCGACCGTATCCTCGTTACGGCCGAGACCTACCAGGTGCCTGTGGTGGTGGTGGTGAACAAGGTGGACGACCTTGACGAGGAGGAGCAGGACCTTCTCTTCGAGGTGGTGGACATCTACCAGGAAGCGGGTTACCCGGTGGTGATGACGGCAGCCCTGCAAGGGAAAGGATTGAAGGAAGTCAAGGAGCTCATCGCCGGCAAGGTCACCTTGGTGGTGGGCCACAGTGGTGTGGGCAAGAGCACCTTGGTCAACGCCATCGACCCGGAACTCGACCTGCACACCTTGGAGATCAGCGAGGCCAGCGGCAAAGGCCAGCACACCACCACCAATGCGGAGATGTACGAGGTGGCAGCCATCAAGGCCGAACGCCCCACCTTCATCATCGATACACCCGGCATCAAGGGCTTTGGTCTGGTGGATCTGGACGCGAGCCACATCGGAGACCAGTTCCCCGAGATGTTCAAGTTGAAAGGCGATTGCCGGTTCAACGATTGCCTGCACAAGGATGAGCCTGGCTGTGCAGTGCGCAAGTCGGTGGAAGAAGGCCGCGTGGCCGAAAGTCGCTACCGCAGTTACATAGACATGTTGAACGGGGTGGAAGAGGATAGCCCTTACCGCACCGAATAGGATCCATCGACCATGCGAAACCTGATACTCCTCGTGCCCTTCACCGCGCTCATGGCCTGTTCAGGGGCGCGCCCGGTCGCAGCGCCACCACCGCCTCCGGCAATTGGATCCAACGACCCTGCCCGTTCACTTTCGCAAATGGGGGCCGATGCGGTGCTTTGGCAGAACACCAGCGCCGAAGCATACTGGATCTATAAGCAGGCCTACGAGGTCGCGGCCACACGCATGATGTGGAACATCGTGGAACGCTCCAAGGCCTACCGCGAAGACGAACAGAAGCGCCCCATGGCCGTGATCGTCGACATTGATGAAACGGTACTGGACAACAGTCCTTACCAGATCACCGCCGTGAAGAACGGCCGCACCTTCGACCAGAACGAATGGAAGGCTTGGACGGATATGGCCAGCGCCAAAGCCTCGCCCGGGGCATTGGAGTTCCTGCGCATGGCGAAGGACGCCACCTGCGAGGTCTTCTACATCACCAACCGCGATATCCGCGAACGGGCTACCACGCTGAAGAACTTGTCCGATCTTGGATTCCCGGATGCCGATGAAGCGCATCTTCTGCTGATGGATGGTAGTAGCGACAAGACCGAGCGCCGTGCCCGCGTACGTGCCACGCACGACGTGGTGCTCCTAGTTGGCGATCAATTGCGAGACTTCGATGAGCGCTTCAAGGACCGTTCGGTGAACGATGGAAAAGCAGTGGTGGATGCCATGGCTGATAGCCTTTCGAAGTATTTCATCCTGCTGCCCAACCCGATGTATGGCACCTACCGGGATGCCATCCAGGGTAAAGGCTCGGAAGTGGAAAAGCTCCAGCGCACGGAGGAGTGGTTCCAACGCAACGGGTACTGAGATGCGCGCCGTGGTGCAGCGGGTGAGCGAAGCTGCCGTGGACATCGGTGGAAAGCGCCACGCGGAGATCAGCCACGGGCTGCTCGTGCTGCTGGGCGTGGAGACCGGCGATACCGAAGAAGACCTCGAGTGGTTGTGTGGCAAGGTCGTTCGGCTGCGGATCTTCGCCGATACCGCTGGGTTGATGAACCTGGACATCCAACAGGTTCAAGGGGAGATACTTCTCGTGAGCCAATTCACCCTGCACGCCAGTACGGTGAAAGGCAACCGTCCCAGTTACATCCGCGCTGCCAGGCCGGAAGAAGCCGTACCTCTTTACCAGCGTGCGGAACAACGCCTAGCTGAACTGCTCGGAAGATTCATTCGTACGGGCGTATTCGGTGCCAACATGCAGGTTCGGTTGATCAACGATGGCCCTGTCACCATCATCATCGATAGTAAACTCCGCGAATGACCGTGAACAACACGCCCATCGGAATCCTCCAAGCCGAGGTGGACGCCTGGATCAAGACCACCGGCGTGCGCTATTTCGACCCGCTCACCAACATGGCCATGCTCAGCGAAGAGGTGGGCGAGGTGGCCCGCATCATGGCGCGGCGCTATGGACAGCAGAGTGAGAAGGAAAGTGATAAAGCCAAGGACCTCGGAGAAGAACTGGCCGACGTGCTCTTCGTGGTGCTCTGTTTGGCCAACCAGACCGGCACCGATCTGCAAAGCGCCTGGCAGAAGGCCATGGACAAGAAGAATTCGCGCGACGCCGAAAGGCACCATGATAATCCCAAGTTGCGTTGATCCCCTAGGGTGTGGTACGGCCTTTGCCTGTAACGCGCGCGGTCCAACGCACGACCACTACCTTGCAAGCCCTCCTGAACGACCGATGAACATGATGAAGAAGACATCCGGACTGCTCACTGCGCTGGTGATGAGCACCATGGTAATTGCCCAAGGCACCGCGCGGATCAAGGTGCGTATGGGAATGGAAGGCGCGGGTGATGCGCGGTTACCCGCGATCGGCTTGGTGAAGACCGGAGCCAATGCCGTTCTGGTCCAACGCCAGGAAGTGGATGCCGAAGGAGTGTGGAAGGGCCGCCTAGAACTGTATGACCGCGCTAAACTGGGCTTCCTTCGTGCGCAACCGCCGGTGGAGAAACTCACCAACGGCGCAAAGGTGGTGCCTGATCGGGTGGTCGCCTTCGCTGGTCGCACCATCATGATGGCCCGGGCGTTCGGAAGCGGTGGAACGGACTTGCACTATCAACTCCTGGAGCCCAACATCACCAAGCTTCCCCCGCCGTACGAGAAACTATGTTCGTGGCCGGTGGTCTCGCCAGCACCGACCGCTGTCGATCCCGGGAACTACGACTATGTCTACGCGCAGGATAGCAGCTTGCTCCTGATCCAGAGCCCCATGCTACAGGCCCCCAGCGGTGGCAAGGCCATGTTGGCAGTGTGGAACGCCGACTTGAGCATTCGTTGGCAGCATGTCTTGCCCGCTGCTGACGGATCAATACGATCATCAGTCCTCGGTGCCGCTGTGGATTCTTCAGGTACCGCGTTCGTACTGGTCAGTGATCGGATGGCCAAGTCCAATGTGCTCGATGGCAAACCCACTGGTCGCATCACGCTTTACCGGATCGGAAAGGACGGGTCCGCCGCCGTGCCAGTGCCGTTGGACCGCGAGAAATTCCTCACACACGCCGTGTTGCGTCGCGCGCCGAATGGGACCTTGCTGTTGGGTGGGGTGTACGGTCTGGTGAAAGATGATCGCATCCAGACCCAAGGTGACCTCATCACCACCATTGGCGCCGATGGCCAAGTGGCCGAGCCGCTGCTGATCCCGCATGCCGAAGAAGGCGGGCTTGTCGCCGAAGGGGAGCCCGCACCGGTGGAAGGGCAAAAATTCGTGGAGAAGGATGTAGAACGCTTGATGACCGGCATACGGCTGGTGGATGTGCTACCAAAGAAGAATGGCGGCTACTACCTCGTAAAGGAGCTCTACTTCATGGAGACCTATTTCGATCTGAAGGCCAAACGCCAAGCCAACCGTTACATTCATGGCCCAGTGCAGGTGACCTCCGTGGGTAAGGGTGGCGGTTCGGAATGGAACTCCCTCTTCCGGCGGTGGTTCAAGAGCGCCTTGCCCGGTACCGGTGATGTACTCGCGGGCATCTATGGCGATGAGTTATTCCTCTTCGTCCTGGATTCCGATGAGATGGCCGCAGCTCGAAAAGCCGGTGGTAAGATGTCTCCCGATATGATGAAGGATCCTTACTCCGCTCATATCGGTTTCGATGCGGCCGGTGTAGCCAAGGTGAAAGCGGTGCTTCGCAGTGGAACGGAGACCGGTTTCATGGCCGGCCAACGGTTGTTCCAGTTCGCACCGGGCGAGTTCTACGCCATCGGTTCGGAGAAGCCTGAAGGTGGGCGCACGCTGCCAGTGCGTATCGACCTCTCGGCCGAGACGAAGTGATCTCAGAGGTGTTCCATTAAGGCGCGCACCACCACCTGTGTGGCTCCTGTGCGTTCTTGAACGGACCGGGCTGCCGCTTTGGATGCATGCTTCAAGGCATCAGGATCGCGGGTCATTCGCTCCAAGAGCGTGCGCAATTCCATCGCGTTCTTCACCGGGAAGCCCGCTCCAGCCTCGATCAAGACGTGGGCTTCCGCGAACCGGTCATGGTTCGGACCGAAGATCACCGGCTTGCCCCAAGCAGCTGCCTCCAAGGTGTTGTGGATGCCACTGCCGAACCCGCCGCCCACGTAAGTGATGTCGGCGTATTTGTAAAGCCGTGAGAGGTAGCCCATCCGGTCCACCAACAGGGTGCGTGCGCTGTTGTCCTCATCACTCCAACGGACCAGGGGACCAGGGGCATGGCTGGTGATCCCGCTTAAATGGGCCGGGGTCAACTCATGGGGTACCACCACCAGCCGCAGGTCCGGAATATCCTTCAACGCCTTGAAGATGATCTCCTCATCCGCAGGCCAGGTGCTTCCAGCCACGAGCACCAGCTTGGTATCGGCCTTTCGGAAGGCCTCGGCCCGTGGAAGCGTCTCGTTCCGTTCCGCGACGGCATGCACCCGGTCGAAGCGCGTATCGCCACTGACGGTCACCGCATGGACGCCGATGGAAGCGAGCAGGTCCTTGGAATCCTCGTTCTGCACGAAGACCTGCCGGAAACAACCGAGCATGGCCCGGTGTGCAGCGCCATACCACGCGAAGAAGGGTTGGGAAGGCCGGAAGATGGCGCTTACCAAATAGGTGGGTACGCCGGCCTCTTTCAAGGCCATCAAGTGGTCGTACCAGAACTCGTACTTGATGAAGAGGGCCAGCTTGGGGCGCACCAGTTGTTGGAGCCGCCGTGCGTTCGCGCGCGAGTCCGGTGGCAGG
>DAOORM010000053.1:0-5942 GCA_035389265.1 Flavobacteriales bacterium
CTGAACATCACCATGTCCACCCACGGGTACAGGTTCATGAGGATGTCTAGCTTCAGCTTCATGGCCTCCACGTTGGGCACCGAAGCGCTCACCCGCATCTGGACGCCAGCTATCGAGAATGGTTTCATGGGTAATGCTTCACCACAGAGGCACGGAGGGCACAGAGGGAATGCGAATGTGCATGCTTCCGTTCCCTTCCATCCTCATGAGGTTTTCATCAAGTGTATTTCTCCGTGTTCTCTGTGCCTCTGTGGTGAACTCTTACCCGCAGATCTTCTCCAATTCCTCCTCCATGATGTCGAGTCCACGGTTCAGCAGCTCGTCGCTGATCACCAGAGGGCTCAACACCCTGATCACGTTCTTGTCCGTGCCCGCGGTGATCACCACGAGGTCGCGGGCAGCGCAGCCGTTCATCAGCTTCGTACACGTGTCGGCATCGGGCTTCATCGGGTCGCGGTCCACGTTGAACTCCATTGCCATCATGGCGCCCAAGCCGCGCACATCACCGATGCAGTCATGCTTCGCCTTCATCTTCTCGAACCGCGCACGGATCACCTGGCCCACATGCCGCCCCTTCGCGTTGATGTCGATCTCTTCCATGTAGTCCAAGGTGGCCAACGCAGCGGCACAACTCACCGGGTTACCGATGTACGTGCCGCCGATGCTGCTGGGACCCGCCTTGTCCATGATCTCCGCCTTGCCCATCACCGCCGCGATCGGCATACCGCTGCCGAGGCTCTTGGCCCAGGTGCTCAGGTCGGGGATCACACCGAAATGCTCGTAAGCGCTCCACGCTCCCGTGCGTCCGAAACCGGCCTGCACCTCGTCGAAGATCAGCATGATACCATGCTTGTCGCAGAAGGCGCGCAGCCCTTTTAGATAGGCCGCAGGTGCCACATTGAATCCGCCTTCGCCTTGCACCACTTCGATGATGATGGCCGCCAGCTCGTTCGGTGCTACCGTGTTGTGCGTGAGCTCTTCCAGCCGGTGCAGCTCCGCTTGGGCGAATTCCGCCTCGCTGCGACCAGCACCGAACCGGAAATAGTTCGGGTATTGCGTGCGATAGACCTCCGGTGCGAATGGTCCGCAATCGGGCTTGTAACCCACCTTGCTCGTGAGCGTCATGGCCATCATCGTGCGCCCGTGGAAGGCATCGGTGAAGCACAGCACGCCACCGCGCTTGGTGGCTTGGCGGGCGATCTTGATGGCGTTCTCTACGGCTTCAGCACCCGTGCTCACCAACAGGGTCTTCGTGGGGCCGCCATGTGGCAACAGTGCGTTCAGCCGCTCGCACAGGGCGATGTACGGTTCGTAGCTGGCCACGTTGAAGCTGACGTGCAGGAATTTCGCCGCTTGCTCCTGGATGGCTTTCACCACCGGCGGTGGGCAGTGCCCCGCGTTCACCACGCCGATGCCCCCGGCGAAGTCGATCAGCTCACGACCATCGGCATCGGTGATCGTGGCGCCGCTGGCCTTGGCGGCCGTGGCGTAGTTGAACATGCCCACACCGTTCGGTACGGCGGCTTTGCGGCGGGCGATGAGTTCCTGGCTCTTGGTGAGTTGCTCCGTCATGGTGCGAAGTTGAGGAATGCGAGGCAGCGTTCGGCGGCTAGGTACGGAGAGAATGCCAACAGCGTCGGTTCAGTCGCCGTTGTTCGTTCGGAATTTTCAGGCGGCGGGGTTTCAACGGCCCATCAAGGAGTACGCCAACGAGCCTGACAACGACGAACTCCGAACGAAGCACTCAACGCGCCTCAATCCAGGCGATGCGCCAAGGTCACCGTCTTCTTGAACTTCTGCACGTTGCCCGCCAGGTCGAAAACCTCCAGCACCACGATGTAGGGTCCCATTCGGGCCAGCCCGCCGCCTTCCAGGATGCCATTCCAAGAGATTGCGCCTTCGGTACCCAGCAGCAGGTTGTCCATCAGCCGGCGCGCCTCGCGACCGGCCAGGTCATAGACCACCAAGGTGCCCACGTAACCCGGTTCGTTGAAGGTGTAAGCGATGGTGAGCACGTCCTGGAAGCCATCGTTATCCGGGCTGAAGATGGAAGGCTCGATGGTGAGTTCGCCGTCAGTGCCCGCTGTCTCGGCGAATTGCGAATTGACGAAGCCGGGTGTGGCCTTGCCGGCGATGTCCGCAGCGGTTTGCCAGTTGGTGGGGTCGTCCGTGTCACGGTCCGAGTCCACGCGCTCCAAACTGTAACCTTCGGTGTTGTTCACCAGTTCGAAGTGCAGATCATCGTTGTAGTCGAAGCGGTCCAACACGGCACCATCCGCACCCAGGAAGACCACCGATCCTTCGCCATTGTTGTAGCTCGGGAGATCAGCCACCACGAAACGGTCCTCCCGGCTCTGGGGGTAGTTGGTGATCACGTCGGTCGCGTCCTCGCAGATCAGGACGTAAGCACCCGGCAACAACAGTTCTGCGTTCGCGGTGATCACCGAACCCGGACCGACCTCACCATCGCTGACGTTCGCGAGCTGCAGGCCCGCAAGGCTGATCACCTTGGTGCTGCGGTTATACAATTCCACGAAGTCGCTTCCTGATCCGAAGGGGTCGTAGAGCACTTCGTTGATCACCACGTCGCCTTCCGACAAGGGTTCGGGGAGCGCGAAGGATGCACTGTTGCCTGCCCCGATCGGGTTCCCCGGACAGTCTGCCACACCATTCACCTGGATCGTGTAGATCGTGCCCGCCACCAGCGGATCGCTCAAGTTCAATGTGGCACCGGTCGTTCCGGCGGGAATGGCTGATCCCACCGCCACCGAAGGTGTGATGGTGTAGGTCCCGGTCGCGATCGTCGCCACATCCAAGCCCTCGTTGAAGGTGAGCACCAAGGTGTTCGCATCGGGCACCTGAACGGATAACAGGGTCGGAGGTGTGATGTCCGGGATGATGGCGAAATTGCTGTTCTGCACACCGGGTGTACCGCCGAGGGGATCGCTGCTTGCTCGCCAGTTCGCTGCGCCGCTGCAAGGGCTGGTGGGGTCGATCTGCTCAAGGGTCCAGCCGCCGTCATCCTTGATCGCATCCTGGTACCAGCTCAACGCATAGGTCACTGCATCGATCACCGTCGCGTTATCGTCGCGCAGTTCCAAAGCATCGCCATCGTTGTTCAATGCGGGCAGGCTCGAGAGGCCGAGCTTATTCGCGATACCTGGATACAACGGAAGGCTCGCATTGCTCATCAGTACCACATATGCGCCGGGTGCGAGTGTGTAAGCAGGCAGTGCCACGGGTATTCCACCGTCGCTGAAGGTCCAGCCTTCCAACTCGAAGACGCGGTCCGTGGTGGTGTTGTACAGCTCCACGAATTCTGCTTCGGGCAAGCCCACCACGGGGGTGGGATCGGCCATGAACTCGTTGATGACCACATCGCGGAAACCGGCCGTTGCAGGCACGGCATACGTGAACGAACCGCTGGTGGCGCCGCCGACATTGCCTGCCAGGTCCTGCACTCCAGTGGCGGTCACCGTGTAGGTGGTGCCGTTCGCCATGGCCGATGCAAGTCCCAGGCGCACGACCGCAGGATCGATGCCATCGCGAATGACCGAATTGATGGCGATCGTCGGCGAGATCGCATAGTTCGCGACCTGCTCGGCACTCACTTCTTCCACCGCTTCGCTGAATCGGACGTTCACATCCACTGCACTGGTGAAGGTGGCCGAGACCACCGTGGGCGCTTGTGTGTCCACCACCGTGGGTCCGGCATAGAAGTCGTCGAAGAAGAAGTTATCTGCGTTGCTTACCGTGTAGGTGCACAGCACTCCGATGGTCGTGCTGGTGGTATGCGCGGTGCCCAGACCGCTGGCCTGCGTCGTGTAGTTGGTGCCACCGATGGGGTCCACCGATAGCTCCCACACGCCCGTGGCACTGCGCTTCACGCGCACACCCACATCGAACGAATTCGCGATGAAGGCATCGGTACCACGACAGATGGACCCCTCTTCCGTACCCGTCTGCTCGAAGAGCTCGATGGCGTCGGCACTGCCAGCCTCACCGAATTGGAGGAAGTAACCGTTCAATGGTGCTGTGAGGTCCGCCTGATCGCTGACGAGATAGACGCGGGCGAAATTGCTGGCACTTCCGGAGAAGGAGAGCTTCACCCGCATGCGCCACTCCATGTCATCCAAGGTGGGCATCGCGTTCGTACTGCGCAATTGGCTCGTTCCCGCCACCGTGTTGTTCAGTTGCAGTTGCTGGCTGGCGTTCACGATGAATACGGCCGCATCGCCATCCCATGCAGGGGCATTGGTGAAGTCGCCGTCCGCGAAGGTTTCCACGAACTGGGCTGGTGCTGCAAGACCGGCACACCACAGGAACAACGATAGCAGGGATCGGCAACGCATCGGGCTGGCGGCTTGAAGAGCAGGCAAGGTAGTATTTTCGGCCGCCCTTCTGGGCTAAACCGCCTCGCATGAAAGTCGCAGTCGTCGGTGCCACCGGCATGGTCGGTGGGGTCATGTTGAAGGTGCTCGGAGAGCGCCGGTTCCCCGTGGATGAACTGTTGCCCGTAGCCACCGAACGAAGCGTCGGCAGCTTGGTCACCTTCGCCGGAGCACCGGTGCCGGTGGTGGGCATGGAAGCGGCCATCGCCGCCCGTCCACAACTCGCGCTGTTCTCCGCGGGTGGAGCCACTTCACTGGAGTGGGCACCACGCTTCGCTGAAGTGGGCTGCACCGTGATCGACAACAGCAGTGCGTGGCGGATGTTCCCCGACAAAAAGCTTGTGGTGCCCGAGATCAACGCAGGCGTGCTCACGGCCGAGGATCGTATCATCGCCAACCCCAACTGTAGCACCATCCAACTGGTGCTGGCCTTGGCACCGTTGCACGCGGTGTTCGGGGTGCAGCGCGTCATCGTCTCCACCTACCAGAGCGTTACCGGTACGGGGATGAAGGCGGTGAAGCAGATGGAGGATGAGCGCAATGGCCATGAAGGAGAGAAAGCCTATCCCTTCGCCATCGATCGGAACGTGATACCGCGTTGTGATGTGTTCACCGACAACGGCTACACCAAGGAGGAGATGAAGCTCGTGCACGAGACCAAGAAGATCCTCGATCCCAGCATCCGTGTGACCGCCACAGCCGTGCGTGTACCGGTGACCGGGGGCCACAGCGAGGCCGTGAACGTGGAGTTCGCGCGGGAGTTCGACCTTGATGCCGTGCGCGAGCTGTTGCGTAACGCACCGGGCATCGCCCTGCTCGATGATCCCGCGAACGACAAGTACCCGATGCCGCTGATCGCGAGCGGCCGCGACGAGGTGTTCGTGGGCCGCCTGCGCCGCGACGAGACCCAGCCCCGTACCCTCAACCTCTGGATCGTGGCAGATAACCTGCGCAAAGGTGCAGCCACCAATGCTGTGCAGATCGCGGAAGCTTTGGTGAGCAAGGGTCTGCTCCAGCACTCCGTGCCGGTGGTCTGACGCGTCGTTTCTGCCCAAAGTTTGGTCGTGCTTAATCTTGTGGTAACTAGTCACTAGCCATGGATCACACCGCTGGATCCTTCTTGTCGCTGCTCCTGATCGCCGTTGGTCCGCAACTGGCCGCACAGGAAGAGCCCGTCCAGCCCATTTGGGGCGGTGCCTATGTCTCAACCGGTGCGTTCGTCGATCACCGTTGGCACCTCTTCCAAGGCGATATCCAGCCATTGACTTCCGGGAGTACGCTGCTGGATAGGGATCTGGCGGATCACCGTTTCTCCACCGGACAGCGAACCGGTGGAACGGCGTTCAGCGCAGCGGTCAGCCTGCACCCCTTTCAACAGGCTGACCGTCGTGGGCCGGAACTGCGAGTGGGTTTCCTCACGGCGAATGATCTCGCGGCCGGTGCGCGATATGACCGCACGACCAGTACCACCTACGACACGCTGGTCTCCACCGTCACAGGAGAGCGATACCCGGTCGATTCCGTCCTGAGCAGCTCCTATGACATCGAGCA
>DAOORM010000053.1:6042-9440 GCA_035389265.1 Flavobacteriales bacterium
CAGGAGAGCGATACCCGGTCGATTCCGTCCTGAGCAGCTCCTATGACATCGAGCATCGGTATCGCATGGTCGGACTTCAGGCCTCGCTCCTTTGGCGGACGAAGGGTCGGTTCTCGCTTTATGGAGGTGTAGGCCTCGGGGTCGGTCTGTTCTACGATGCCATCACGCAAGTGCGCTATTCCTTGTCCGCCACCATTTCAGGCCCCGTTGTTGTTCCAGACCGGGAAGAAGGCGCCACGGATGAAGAGGTCTTCCAGAACGGAACGGGCTCTTGGTTCCAGTGGCATATCCCTTTGGGCATGGACTACCGCTTGCACCGCACCCATGAACTCTGGAGCCGTGTGCATCTCTACTACGAGATCGCGCCACAGATGCTGTTCGCCCAACGCCCGGATCTGCGGAGCACGGTGGGCACAGGCTTTTCGGCCCTAGTGGGTGTTCGCGTTACCCTCTGATGGCAGAGGGCCCTCGGTCCGGCGCTCACCATCGACAGCGCCCTCATGCACTTCGCGCTTGGTCTCCGGAGTCATCACCGGGCTAACGTCCTCCGGCCGCGCTGGCTGGCGTTGTGCCAAGATGAACAAGGCTATCCCGACCGTGATGGCCGCATCGGCGATGTTGAAAACAGGGCGGAAGAACACGAAGTGCTCACCACCCCACAACGGTAGCCATTCCGGAAGTCGCCCCTCGATCAACGGGAAATAGAACATGTCCACCACGGCTCCATAGAGCAAGGGTGCGTATCCACCGTCGGGCGGGAACATCACCGCCTTCTGGAAGGGTGTGCTCGCACTGAAAAGCACACCATAGAAGGTGCTGTCGATGATGTTGCCGAAAGCACCGGCCAGGATCAAGGAGATGCTCAGCACCATCCGGTTGCTGGCACCACGCTGTATCATCCGGTAAAGGCTGTAACCGATGGCGGAAACCGCCGCGATGCGGAAGAGCGTGAGGAAGAGTTTGCCCCAGGTGCCGCCGAACTCCATCCCGAAGGCCATCCCGCGGTTCTCGATGAAGTGCAGGTAGCCCTTGTCGCCCAGGATGGAGATGGAGCTGTCGTAGAAGAAGTTCAGCTTCACCCACACTTTCAGCGCCTGGTCGGCCAGGAGCACGAGCAGGATGATCAGGGTGGCTTTCTTCATGCGTGGTTCAAGGTCGGCCCCATGTCGCTCGTGCAACACCGGCTCGGTTACAGCGGATCAGACCGCTCAGTTGCCCATCTGCTGTTTGGCCTCGATGCTCAACGTGGCATGAGGCACCAGACGCAGGCGCTCCTTGCTGATCAAACGACCCGTGACACGGCAGATGCCGTAGGTCTTGTTGCGGATCCGCAGCAAGGCATCCTCCAGGTGTTTGATGAATTTCTCCTGACGCCCGGCCAGCTGCGCGGTCTCCTCACGGCTCAAGGTCTCGCTGCCATCCTCGATCATCTTGAACGAGGGGCTCGTGTCGTCCGTGCCGTTGTTATCCGTGTTCGCCAAGGTCTGCTTCAGGAGATCGTAGTCCTTGCGGGCTTCGTCCAGCTTCTTGTTGATCAGGTCGCGGAACTCGGTGAGTTCATCATCGCTGTAACGCGCTTTGTCGGCACTTTCCAGTGTGGACACATGCTTCTTCACCACCGGTGCGGACATCGGGCGGTTCGGGGCCACCACCTGGGTCACCAACGGCTTGTTTGCGGCCGCGGCCTTCGCTTCTTTCTGGGCGGCCTTTTCTTCCTTCTTCGTTTCCTTCTTCACAGGTTTTTCCGGTGCGGGGGCCGGCTTTACGCTCTTGGGTGTGGGTGCGGGGTTACTCTCGACTTTCTTCGCCACGGGCTTCGCGGGCGCTGGTGCCTTCGCAGCAGGCTTCGCAGGTGCAGCTTGCTTCACCACGGCCTTTGGTGGTGTTGTCTTTGCGGGAGCGCTTTTCTTCGGTGCAGGCTTTGCAACAGGCTTCTTCGCTGTGGGCTTGGCTGCCACCTTCTTGGAAGGCGCTTTTTTCGTCGGGGCTGGCTTCGTGGCTTTTTTCACCGGGGCCTTGGCCACCTTCTTCGGCGCAGGCTTGGCAGCCTTCTTCGCCGCCGGCTTCGCGGCAGGCTTGGAGGCTTTCTTCGGAGCCGCTTTCGGCGCAGGCTTCGCTGCCTTCTTCGCTGGTTTCTTGGCCATGACTATCCCGGGTTTGAAAAATGTCCGCAAATATAGGCGCCCGCCCGCGTCAATTGGCCGACCTGACAAGGCTCAGCCTGCACCGGAGGCTTTCGTCCAGCTCGACTTCGTGGGCCTGGTCGACCGAGGTGGTGATCTTGTCCACAAGCAACTGGCTCTCAGTGGTTATGGCCAGCGTTTCGGTGAGGATGTACCCGGCATGTGTATCGATCGCTTGGGCGAACCGTACATCCCCGTTCCGCTCGATGTGCAACGCGATCCGGTCCGTGATCTCCAAACCGGTCTCTTTCCGCAAGGTCTGTATCCGGCTCACCAGCTCGCGTGCGATGCCCTCACTGATCAATGCATCAGTGAGGGAGATGTCCAAGGCCACGGTAAGCGCCCCATCGCTGGCCACGCTCAGGCCAGGCACATTATGCGCCGTGATCTCCACATCGTCGCGGAGTAATTCCACTTCCTGTCCTTCGACGGTAAGCTTCATGCTGCCCTTCGTTTCAAGTTCCGCGATCTGCGCCTGATCGAACGCGCTCACGGCAGTGGCGGTACCCTTCATCAACTTGCCCAAGCGCGCACCCAGCTTGGGGAAGATGGGCTTGATCTTCTTCGTGAGCTTGCTCTCGCTCGCGTCGAGGATCACCAGTTCCTTCACGTTCACTTCGCTCAGCACCAGGTCGCGGATGGCCTCCAAACGCGCGCGCATGGCGGCATCGGTCACGGGCACCAGCATCTTTTGCAAGGGCTGACGCACGCGGTGGCCCTCCTTCTTGCGGATGCTCAATACGAGCGAGGTGAGCTTCTGCGCGAGCGCGGTGCGCTGCTCCAGCTCCAGGTCGATGGCCCGCTCGTCGTGTTTCGGCCAATCGCTGAGGTGAACGCTCGTGCCCTTCAGGTCGCGGTACAGCCGATCACTGAAGAAGGGCGCGATCGGTGCACTGAGCATCGCCACCACTTCCAGGCAGCGGTGAAGTGTGCTGAACGCGGCATTCTTGTCAGCACCCAACTCACCCTTCCAGAACCGGCGACGGTTCAGACGCACGTACCAGTTGCTCAGGTCCTCCACCACGAAGTCCTGGATGGCGCGCGCAGCGATGGTGGGCTCGTAATCCGCGTAGTTCGTATCGGCGAGTTTCATCACGCTGTTGAGGCGCGAAAGGATCCAGCGGTCGCTCTCGGTGAGTGTCGCTTCCCCCTTCCCGTCGTAGCCGTCGATGTTGGCGTAGAGCGCGAAGAAGTTGTAGGTGTTGAAGAGCGCGC